>JAAYYM010000119.1 GCA_012515365.1 Clostridia bacterium | reverse complement strand
TCCCAATCCATTTTTTCTACATATAGCTTATCTGACAGAGAATCAAAGAATTTCTGCCCCTTTTTCGTGTTGCATAAATACATGGAAACACCTGCCATACGATCTATGGTCTTGTTGTATCTTTCAATTCTATGAAAATCTCCTATTGTCACATCGGATGCTCTGCCTTCAGTTGCATACTGACAGTAATAACAACAATCACGACACAAAAGTTGTTTACAATAAGCATTATAATATGGGAAAGAAAGATATATATCTCTTTTTTCAAAAGATTGATTTTCTTTTTCGCAATAATAATAATAATAATAATGTGACGAAGCATTTTTAAATTTATATCTGAATATAACTTTCTTGATTGTACAATCGAGTTTTTTTTGAGAAAAAGCTATTGACTTATCAAAAAGCGACTGGCTCCCGACACCATGACACACAAAATCGACGGTGAGTAAATTTTCATGATTTTCTCCCAAATATAGCTTGAGTGCGGCTATTTGACATGGCGAGGAACAATAAAGTACGTCTCTTCCGCTAGTTAACTCTTTATGTATACGGGCAAATTGATTGTTTGTGTCACACAGAATATATTTTGATTTATATAATGGTTCAAGTTCTTTTTCATTTTCAGCTGAAGCAGTTTTTAGCTTTAAATCTTGATCAAACGCGGCACCAAACACTATTCCATTCCCCACGAGAATCCTTTTTGCAAATACACCGAATAACCCTCCGCTTGATCCTTGTTTTTTGATATTAGAATCAAGAGCACACGCTGCACCGCATGAATAGCGCTCGTTCCCAGTGACAACATGTAACGCCGGGCAGACGAGTTCACACTTGCCACAATTCAAACATTTTGTTTGTTCAATAATTGGAAACTCAAAACCATATTTATCTATAACAAAGGATATAGCATCAACAGGACATACTGTTATGCAAGTCCTACAACCACAACACTTCTTGCCGACAATTCCAATGGACATATTAATCCTTAAGTTTCATTGCAACTTCAGTAGAAGATGTTCCTTTAGTATGCGGGAGATAAACAATATCGACTCCCACAGCAGCAAACTGATTTTCATATTCTTTGTACATTTTAGAGTTTTTCCAATCATCCCCATGAAAAAGTGCTTCAAAATGAAGGACTTCCCATGCGGCAAATTTATCCATGTTTTCTTGGGGCACTACCTTGTCTACATATTTTATTGCATCAACAATTTCCATGCGTTCGTTAAAAGGGATCACTGGAACTTTGCTTTTATATTCCTTAACAAGTTCATCTGTACTGACACCTACAATCAGAAAATCGCACTGTTCCTTGGCACGCCTAAGAATATTCAAATGACCAATATGAAACAAATCAAATACTCCGGTGGTATACCCAATTTTATATTTTTTCATTTTAATCATTTCCTTAATAGTTTTTTATAGACAATTTTTTTCATCCAAGAAGGCATATATATAAATACCCTAATATAAGCTTTGTTGATTATAGATTTTCTCTTTCCGATAATATCCGCTTTCAAAAGGAATTCCTGCAACATATCCCAATCTTTTATTTCGCGTTTGTTCCCCCTGCGCTCAATGAATCCATTTCCAACTCTCACAAAAACAATCACATCTTCAATGTTTGCCATCTTTGCACCAGAAGAGATCAAATCTATCCAAAGCTTATAATCTTCAAGTCTTCCAAAATCTTCGGAATAGTTACCTGCTTTTTGAACAGCTGTTTTGGAATAGAAAACAGACGTATGATTCAAAGGTGTCCTGGTCCGGGCCATATGGACGATTTCATCATGAGTCAAACACACATGGCGAACCGACTGCAAATCGCCAGGAGTATTTTCAAATTCTGCGATCGCCCCCCCAAGAACATCAATAGCAGTGTTAGTTGATAAATACACCGTTTGTTTTTCAAACCTATCCGGCGTTGCAATGTCATCCGAATCCATACGAGCAACCCAATTATATTTACACACTTTCAAACCCGTATTTAAAGCCGAAGATAGCCCAGAGTTCTTTTCTTTTGAAATTACTGTAAATTCAATATTCTCAGTCTCTGAATCTACTAAACTAATGATTGCGTCAATTTCTGATGGAACTGGCCCATCTTTTATAATTACAACCTGGGAAGGCCGAACCGTCTGCTTTATTGTCACACTTTCAAGTGCTTCCTTAAAATGCTTTGGGAGATCTTCACCGTAAACAGACATCAAAACTGAAAAATCCATATTAGCCTCACTCATAGACTTGAGAAAGCCAGTTATATTTATCTGGGAGATTTCCTGTTACTGTATCAAGGTACAAGCGATGCACTTTCTCTGTCACTACACCTGGACCTGGCATCGTATTGCCTATTGTATGTCTGTCTACAGAAAATACAGATGTAACCTCCATTGCTGACCCGCACAAAAAAGCTTCGTCGCAGATATATAATTCTGTTCTGTCGATCTCTCTTTCTATAGTCTCAATATTTAGGACTTCTCTGGCTAATTTAATAATAGTATCTCTTGTAATGCTCTCCAAAATTGAAGCGGTTATAGGAGGAGTTATAAGTACGCCATCTCTGACTATAAATAGACACGAGCCCGGCCCTTCCGATATTTTCCCCTGGCTGTTCATTAATATTGCCGAATCATAACCATTCTCAAGGGCTTCCATCTGAGCCATTCTGCTATTTATGTAATTTGCCCCAACTTTAACTCTAGGAGAAAGATTTTTATCACTTATGCGTTCCCATGAACTGACTGCGCATCTCAACCCCTTTGTCAAAGATGCTGTCCTTGGTTTAGGAATCGGTGCAATAAACATACCCACGGGGCCTTTTGACATCCAGGAACCAAGACCATCTATGAAGACAGTCTGACGGACAGCAATATCCTCTTTGTATTCATTTGCTTTTATCACATCGCTCAAGCCCTGCTGCATCTCTTCAATAGAATATTTGTCTTCCATCCT
>JAAYYM010000118.1 GCA_012515365.1 Clostridia bacterium | reverse complement strand
AAGGGTAAAACGATATAACACGATACAAGATGTGACGGAGAGGACACCCACGAAAACTTTAGTGTTTTCAAGGGTTTGGCGAGATTTTTATAACACGATATAACAGTTATTAAATCCCTTAAAATACCTCAAGTGAGAATTCAAAGTTGTGTCCCCCCTACAAAAGTCTTATATCACTTCACTCAGCTTTTCAATCACGCAACCTTTGCTTGCATAATATACAAGCATCTCGTTAATTTTTTTCTTATCGTAACTGGTGATGCAATCGGACAGAACGTACACGTTATATCCAGCCTTTGTCATGTTATAGCAGGTTGACTTCACGCAGGCCGTGGCATCCGCACCAGTAATATAAAACTCCGTGATTCCGTTTTCGGCTATAAAATCAGCAAACTCTTTGCTCGTCAATGCATTGCTCTTGGTCTTTGTAAAAATGTTTTCAGATACGATTTTCATTTCCGGAACCAATTCTGCACCATGCGTATCCGCCTTAAAGGTCCTTGTACCAGCAGACAGATTATTGTGCTTGATGTACACCACATACATCTCCTGTGCAACAGCCCAATCAATCGCTTTATTGATATTATTGATAATCTCCTTGTAATTCTTTGTGATGTCATTTTGAATATCAATGACAACGAGTGCTTTATTCTGCATAATTACTTCCTCCATAAATGATAATTTGCTCATTTTGTTTTATTTTTATATCTTATCACAAATATGTATTGTTTTGTACCATGATTCGCATCCACACATCTATTCTGCTTTAATGAACAGGCTCCTCATATTTCCGAAGCCTGTTCTGGTTTAATTACCTATATTTCCATCTCTGCTGTTTTCATTTTCCCCATCGGCACTGACATACTCTGCATTGCTTCCTCTTTTTTTGCTTTCAATGTATCCATGATAGAAGGCTTCTTCTCATCTGCCTTTTCCACTGCCTGGCTTCGTTCTGTTTTTTCACTGGCAAGCATCAACTGTCTGCTTTCTTTGTCATAGCTGTACACTTCTCCAGACAATATACCAATGCTTTGTGATATACATCCTGATATCTGCACAGTGGCAGATATTCATGGTAGAATTTTTCGTGTTCCTTGTTTTTGAAAGTAATTGTGTGAGTAGTTTCTTTTTTTGCACTTATCGCTGTGTTCGTCATATCATGACCTCCTCTAAAAATTTATTATTTGAATTTGGGTAATTTTAAGAAACTGTGATAAATTGAGTAAACTTCGCTGAAGATTGTGAATACTCATTTTACTCAACTGACGAACTGAGTAATACTCAACTTGAAGTGATTTTTAGCGGTTTTAGACGGTTTTCAGCGATATTTCTGCTGTTTTACCTGAGGAATAGAAAAAGACCCCAAAAACCTTATAATCACTAGAGAATACTGTGTTTATAAGGCTTTTGAGGCCTCTAATATTTGATATTTAAATGGTATTGAATACTTTGCTTAGTTACCCATCTGTGCTGCTACTTCAGCAGCGAAGTCTTCATTCTTTTTCTCCATACCTTCGCCAACTTCAAAACGTACGAATTTTGTAACTACAAGAGCTTTATTTACTGATTCAAGATATTTGCCAACTGACTGTTTTCCATCCTCAGCTTTTACATATGCCTGCTCTAAAAGACTGATTTCTTTTACATGTTTCGTAATACGTCCATCTACTAATCCAGAGAAAATCTTGTCATTTACATAATCAGCTTTTCCATTCATAGCTAATTCTGCAAGAGTAGCTTTTGCTGCTTCTGAAAGGAAGTTAAAGAGGAAGTTCATGTTGCTCTTCTTCTCTTCATAGATTGCGATATCCTCATCACTCCATAATTTTTCACTTACCGCTTCATCAATCAGCTTATTTAAGATAGGCTTTGGCAGAGATGCGGGATCATTCAAAGCACTGTCAATTGTGATTTCTCTTAACTTTGCCATCTCATCAGCAGAAATATCATCTCTGCAGATATACTGAGGATTCATAGCTGCAATCTGCATTGCTACATTTGTTAAAGCTTCTTTTGCTGCATCATCAGAAGCACCATTTGCTGCTACGATAACACCAATTTTTCCACCTGCATGAAGATAAGATGCGAGGCAGTCTCCTGAAACTTTTGCAAATCTGCGGACAGATAATTTTTCACCAATTGTAGCTGTTTTTTCTATGATAAGTTCCTTTAAACCATTCAGTTCGATGACTGCATCGATATCTTCTCCGTCAGCTCCACCTTTTAAGTTAGAAGAAAGTGCTGTATCTGCAACAGTCTGTACAAATTCCTGAAATACTTCATTTTTAGCAACAAAGTCAGTCTCTGAATTTACTTCAACCACAACTACTTCTTTGTCATTAGCTGCAACACGTGTGATACCTTCTGCTGCGATTCTGCTGGCTTTCTTTTCCATTTTAGCCGCACCGCTCTTTTTTAATACATCAACTGCTGCTTCCATATTTCCATCGGTCTCAGTAAGGGCTTTCTTACAATCCATCATACCTGCACCGGTCATTTCTCTTAATTCTTTTACCATTGCTGCTGTAATTGCCATCTTGAATTCTCCTTTATTTATAAACTATTCGTCCGATTATGCTCTAATCTGTTAAATTACTCTGCATCAGCCTCAGCTGCTACTTCTTCAGCTGCTGCGTCATCAGCTGTTTCACCCTGATTAGCTTCGATAACAGCATCTGCCATTTTAGCTACGATCAGTTTTACAGCTCTGATAGCATCATCATTTCCAGGGATAACATAATCAAGTTCTTCAGGATCACAGTTAGTATCTGCAATACCAATCAAAGGAATTCCAAGTGTATGAGCTTCCTGGATACAAATTCTTTCCTTCTTAGGATCTACAACAAAAATCGCATCTGGAAGTCTCTTCATTTCCTTGATACCGCCAAGGTTTTTCTCGAGCTTATCCCATTCTTTCTTTAATGCGATAACTTCTTTTTTAGGAAGAACATCGAATGTACCGTCCTGAGACATTCTTTCGATTTCTTTTAAACGAGCAATTCTACTCTGAATGGTCTTAAAGTTAGTTAACATACCTCCAAGCCATCTTTCATTTACGTAAAACATTCCACAACGCTCTGCTTCTGTCTTAACAGCATCCTGTGCCTGTTTCTTTGTACCAACAAAGAGGATGTTTCCACCCTGTGAAGCAATGTCAGAAATAGCATTGTATGCATTGTCAACCATACCTACTGATTTCTGAAGATCAATGATATAGATACCATTTCTCTCTGTGTAAATGTAAGGAGCCATCTTAGGGTTCCATCTTCTTGTCTGATGTCCAAAATGAACACCTGCCTCTAATAACTGTTTCATTGAAATAACGCTCATGTTTCTTACCTCCGTTTGGTTAGTTTCTTCCGTATATTTCATCTTTATAAGAACCGGGGCATTTCCCGGCACCGCTCACAAATCCATATACGTGATTGATTGTCAACTTTTGCATTATATCATAAGAAAAACCCCTGTGCAAGGGGTTTTATCTATCTTTTTATGTTTATTATTTTGGATGCGATTCTACTGATTTTATCTTTCAGGCTGCATAATCAAAATTTCTGCGATTTCTTCTATAGTTGAATTCGCAGGGATCGTGTGTTTGCCTGCATGTAGCTTATTTGCATAGCGCTTTTCCTTCAGATAGTCCTCAAGTGCCTGTGCATCCTTAATGAAACCCTCTTCCTTCAGTTTTTCACAAATCGTTTTTGCACCGCTTCCTTGATCTACGATAAAGACAGCATCCTTCGTATTCTCACTGTACGCATTCTTGTTCTGAGACTTCTCATCACTAGAGGCTGGCTCATTCGTTTTTTTATCTGACTGATCTGATTCTTTCGATTTTTCATCTGTCAAATCTGAGGCATCTGTTTTTCCATCTGACTGATCTGACTCTTTTGTCCCCACATCGGATGCGTTCTGATTAGACGCGTTCTTATTCGAAGCGTTCTCATCCGAAGAATCCTCATCCGAAGCGTTCCCCGCAGAAGCATACTCATTATCTGAGGTGGCCGGACTGTGCTCCCCATCCGCCAAAGTCTGATTCTCTGACACCTTTTTGCCCTCATCCAATACTTCAGAATCCGACTTGTCCTTTTGAAAGACTTCCTCCTCTGCATAATGCATACCAAGCTGTTTCGCCCGCTCTATGATTTCCTGATCCGAAAGAGCTGCGTTTTGATTCATGGAAAGCGACAGGATAAGTGATGTAACAATAATGCCAATTCCTATTCCTCTCAAATAATAGTTCAATTTCATGATGATGCTCCTTCAAACAAATCAATGACAAGCTTCACTTCTCCAAGCCCAAGTCCAAGTATTTGAGCGATCTCAACATTTGTCTTTCCCTCATCCTTAAGCTTCAGGATTCGCTGGTTATGATTAATTTCCGTTTTTGTATTAGTTCTTCTATCGCCTTGTATTCTCTGTTCTGTATTTCTTAGCTCAGTGTTCCTTGATTCTGTCTGGCTTTGTTTTGCCGCTTTATGATTGTTTACAGCAGACTCGTTTGCCTGGTCCGTCTGTTCAAGTGATAAAGCAGAAAAAGGCTTAAATGCTTCGATTCCTAAGTCACGGCTCAGACTTCTTGCTGATTTGCTGTTTAAAGAGCTGTTTGCTTTGGAAGAGCTTCCTATTTTAGAAGCATTATTCGCTTTAGTGGAACTGTTCACTTTAGAAGAACCGCCTGAGTTCTTGATAGTCTCTTGTTTCCTACCGGATACATGAGATGTATTAGCAGCAGACTGATTCTGCAAAGGCTGCAGGATACTCTTTTCCTGCTCAAGCTGCTCATTTAATAAATCCATCGCACTTTCAACTTCCGATTTTGTCGCATGAATTCTGTTTATGGTATTCTTAATGTCAATCTGCTTTTCATTCAGCATATCATAAAGAAACATCACTTCCTGATGATCCTTGTTCATTTCTTCAATGATCGTATTCGCATACTCATTCACTGCCATGATTTTCTCATTAGAAACCTTGGCCATAGAACGTTCTGTTTTTTCGATGGCATATTCAACAGTCTCATCCACGGTTGCCTTGATATGGTCTTGAATAGACGGTATTTCCTTTTCAATTGCCTTTTTCACCATATCATCCACTTTAGCCGCAGAAACACCATTATGTTGTTTGCCACGTTCCGGTATGATAAAACCAGCTATGAAAATAATCGCCCCTATTACTAGGAGCGTTATCTCAATCACAGTCATTTACGCGATTCTCCTTTTGTTTCCTAAATTTTCACATCAAATCCACCTGGTTGTTTCAGCGTGACCTTACCATCCTCAGGTTTCTTTTTCTTCCCTTTTTTTCCGTTATTCAGATACTCATTTCGTCCCTTTTGACTCGCATCATGACGCGTATCTGTTTGATTATCATAATCCGCATCACGCACCGTTTTCAAATTCTGATCTTTCTCACGTTCAAACGTATCATGATAATGATTTTGATTAATGATATTTCTATTCTCTTCATTTTGGCGAATCTGTGAGAAATCCTGCGTTCTGGAAACCATTCCATTCGCCTCGATCGGTGAGATCATCCTGTCACCTCCCCCAGTGTGATCACAAATTAACCATTTTTACATCGCCCTGCGATTTAATAAATCTACAATGGCTGCATCCCTGCTTCACATACATGGAAACATCAGATATCGTGATTTTGGTCCCCTGATATATTTCATGGAACACCTTGATTTGTGCCACAGTATCATTGCTCATCAGCTCTGCCAGACTGTCAATCTCCTGCTCATTAGAAACAATCTGCTGTTGAAATGCTTTACAGCTTTGTGCAAGCTGCTGCAGATACTTAAGCTGCTCAGGCGTCAGCCTGTCTCCTGCTGAAAGCTTCTTAGTTAAGCTTGTTAAAATCGGCTGCATATTATTCACATTTTTCTTTGCTTCAATCAGTTCCATCTGCAGCTGATTATATCTAGCCTTTAAAGCCGGATCAATTCCTACCTCTATAAAAGTATCGGTACCCATTGGTGAACCTATTGTCTTGGCTGAAATCATCGTCCCGGAACAGACAGATCCACCGGTAATGTTTGCCTTTCTTCCAATAGCCTCAATGTCACCCTTGGCAGCCACTTTACTATGAAGAATTGCTTCGGCCTGTATATATCCGCCTGAAGAAACATGCGCATTTTCTATAAATTTTGAAATGATATTTCCTTGCGCACTCAACTTTCCACGGCCCATACCATTTACACCTCTGGCAATGATAATGTCTCCACCTGCTTCAAGTATCGCACCCTCTACCACTCCAGCGACTTCAATGTTCCCTTCTGCCTTGACAGAAAAACCGGTTCTAACATTT
>JAAYYM010000117.1 GCA_012515365.1 Clostridia bacterium | reverse complement strand
CCGGAACTCCTGTTGTAGAGAAAGGCAGTGTTGTTAATAAAGGAGACTTGTTAGTTGACGGACTGCTTAAAATAGAAGATGATTATGGCACGCTGTTGAGTTTGAGACCAGTCCAGGCAGATGCTGACATTGAGTTTGAATACACAAGAACTTATCGGTTTTCATGTGAGAACAGAGTAATCAAGAAACAATATACACAGGAAACAAAATCTTTTTATGATTTGATCATTAAAGATTATGAGATAGAATTCCCAAGACTTGAGTTTACCAAATTTGATAAATATGATACTGTGACAGAATCAGTAGTTCCATTCAGTTTTTTGCAATACAAACTACCTGTTTCCATTGAACATATCAAAAACAGGGAATATTATGAAATGAGCAGAAAGTTTTCAAAGGATGATGCAAGAAATGTCCTGAGTGAGAAGCTTTCTGAATATTGTGACCAGCTGAAAAAACAGGGAATTATAATTAAAAGTAAAACCATGGATTTTAAATATCAGGAAAAAACAAGTACCATTAGCGGAAATATGATATTAATTGAGACGATAGGAGCGCTGTAAAGTGACGGAACTACAATTGACAATCGATACAAACTATATGAATCAGATTTTCGGACAGCTTGATTGTTTTGCAAAAATGATAGAAAAAACATTTCAGGTTACGATTATAGTCAGAGATGATACTGTTAAAATAATCGGAAGTGAATCAGGAACAAGGCGAGCAAAAACGGTTATTGAAAAACTTGTGCAGCTGTCAGAGCGTGGAAATGTAATCAATGAACAGACGCTTGACTATACGATGGCTCTTGTGATGGAGGAAAAGGGAGACGACATCATAGAGATCGATAAAGAGCTGATCTGTCATACCATCAATGGAAAGCCAATCAAACCAAAGACGCTCGGTCAAAAGAATTATATTGATCAGATCAAGGAAAAGATGATTGTCTTTGGCATCGGACCGGCAGGTACCGGAAAGACCTATCTGGCCATGGCAATGGCAATTAAAGCATTTAAAAGTGATGAAGTAAGCAGGATTATCTTGACCAGACCAGCGATTGAAGCAGGAGAAAAACTTGGTTTTCTTCCCGGAGATCTTCAAAGCAAAATCGATCCATACTTAAGGCCTTTGTATGATGCATTGTATCAGATCATGGGAGCAGAAAGCTTTCAAAAAAATATGGAAAAAGGATTAATCGAGGTCGCTCCGTTAGCATATATGCGCGGAAGAACACTGGATAATGCATATATTATTCTGGATGAAGCTCAGAATACGACGCCAGCACAGATGAAAATGTTTTTAACAAGAATTGGATTTGGTTCTAAAGTGATCATCACAGGTGACATTACGCAAAAGGATCTGCCATATGGAACAGTATCGGGTCTTGATATTGCATGTAATGTGCTTAAAAATATAGATGATATTGGTTTTTGTAAGCTGACTTCAAAGGATGTTGTCAGACATCCGCTTGTACAGAAGATCGTCAAGGCATATGATGACTATGAAGCCAAAAATCAGTCAAAAATGGATAAAAGCAAAAAGAAATCTAACTATGTAAAACGAAAAAGCGACGGAAGAAAAAGCGGAGGTATGCAAAAATGACCTTTTATCTTGATTATGAAGAACAACCAGACTGGGATTTTGATATCAAAAAACAGTTTGAGCTTGTGGCGGAGGCTGTTCTGGATGAAGAGCACTGTCCTTTTGAAACAGAGATTAATTTATCTCTGATCAATGATGAAGAAATGAAGGATCTGAATCAAAGAATGCGAAATATTGACCGGACAACAGATGTGCTTTCTTTTCCGATGGCAGTCTTTGAACAACCTGCAGATTTTGAACAGATCGAAGCACAATCGGATGTTTTTAATCCGGATACAGGAGAACTATGTTTAGGCGATATAGCGATATCTGTACAAAGAATTGAAGAGCAGGCGAAAGCATATGGTCATTCTGTTTTGAGAGAATTTTCTTTTCTTATTGCTCATAGTGTGTTACACTTAGTTGGATATGACCATATTAAGAATGAAGATGCATCCGTTATGGAAGCTAAGCAAAAAGAAATTTTGGATCAACTAAAAATAATGCGCTAAAATGATATTGAAAAGAGGTACTAATGTATGAAAAAAGTATGTATTGTAGGAAGTGTTATTTTGACAACTACATTATTAATGCTTGCCGGATGTAATAAAAAACCGGAAACAACAACACCGGAAACAGGAAATGAAACGGTTACATCTGAGGAAGAAGCAGCTCCCGGTGATACTGTAAGCGAAAATGAAGACGATGATCAGATCAGATCATATCTGACAGGAAAAGTAATAGATCCGGCAATTGGAAGAAGACGACCACTTGCCATTATGTTGAATAATTTAGAAGCTGCACAGCCAATGTGTGG
>JAAYYM010000116.1 GCA_012515365.1 Clostridia bacterium | reverse complement strand
TTTAAACGAAGCAAATATCGAAGGAATGGCTTTCACAAAATACTATAAAAGCATTGCATTAATGTGGGACATTATATATAATATAAATAGAGTTTTGAAGGGAGCAGGTTATGCCATCACCGGGAAGACCAAAGATAGACAATCCAAAGAAATTGAAGATTGGCTTCCGCGTATCTGAAGAAGAACGTGAAAAGCTGGATGTATACTGCGAGAAGAAAAAGCTCACCCAATCACAGGTTCTGTCAGAAGCGCTTGAGCTTTTGTACAAGAAGAAGCCATAGTGAAAGCTGTTCCTTCTGTAAAGGAGGAATAATATGGCACAAAGCAGGAAGGACTCCCGTGGATATGCATTGAGAAACGGAGAGTGCCAGAGAACTGATGGCCGCTATGCATTTTCCTATACAGATAGGGACTGAAAGCGACACATTATTTACGCCAAGGATTTGATATCACTCAGAGCAAAAGAGAGAAAGATAATCAGAGACATTGAGGATGGTTTGGATCCTCAGAGGGCGGAACAAATCACAGTAAATCAGGTCTATGATGCATATATATCGCAGAAGTATGATCTGAAAGCAACAACCAAAGTCAATTATATATATACCTATGATCATTATGTAAGAGATACCTTTGGAAGAAGAAGGTTATCGACCATAAAGTATTCAGATGTGAAACAGTTCTATTATTCACTCCTAAATGCAGGGCTGACACCGGCAACTGTAGACAATGTTCATACACAGCCGCATCCGGCATTTCGTATGGCAGTCAGAGATGGACTAATCAGGATCAATCCTGCTGCAGATGTCATGGCCGAGATCAAGAAGAGTCATGTTTGGGTTAAGGGAAAGCGACATGCGCTTACCGTTCCACAGCAGAAAGCCTTCATGAATTATGTTAGAAACGAACACAGATACGAAGGATGGAAACCTGTACTTACAGTGTTACTCGGAACCGGTATGAAAATTGGCGAATGCTTGGGGCTACGCTGGGAGGATCTTGATTTTGAGAAGAGGACCATCAGTGTGAACCACAATCTTGTACACCGCAAGATTGATGAATCCGGAGTGAATTTGCATATCAATTCACCTAAGACACTAGCCGGTACGAGAACGATACCAATGATTCAGGAAGTCTATGATGCTTTTCTTGATGAGTATCAGATTCAGAAAATCACAGGTTTTTGTACACAGGAGATAGATGGTTATTCCGGATTTATATTTACCAGTGCGGCAGGTACGGTGACTATACCTGTAGATGTAAATCGTGCTATACATCGAATCGTGGAGGATTATAATAAAGAAGAAACCGCGAACGCTAAGAAGGAAAGAAGAGAGGCAGTACTTCTCCCTGATTTCTCGGCACATAGCCTGAGACATACTTTCTGTACTCGCTTTTGTGAGTACGAATCCAATCTGAAGGTTATCGAGTCCATCATGGGACATGCGGATATCACCACAACGATGGACATTTATGCAGAAGCCACAGCAGAGAAAAAGCAGGAAGTTATCAGGAACATTGAAAATGAAATATTCATCATGTAAGTTGCCTGTTTTTGAGGTTAATCTGTATGGTGCTTAAAAATCCGTCTGCATCCACAAACAAAGGCATATCCCAAAAGATGATACACAGATTACTACAGGGTCATCTACCTTGATGGACAAAGACGGCAATCCTAAAAGGTCTGATTTTTGAGCTTGGCGACCGTCTATGGCTATAGACGGATAAAGATGTCAGAATGTACTTATAACATTCCCCGTCCGAGTATCGAAAAATGTCAGACCAGGATGAATCGGCCTATAAAGTAGTATGAGGAAGCCGGACTCTAGCTTCGTACAAGAGCCCGGCTTCCTTTTTTTAATTAAAATAACACTTTCTTTACTGAATATGAGTATATACAGTCTATCATTGCATTTGGCGGGCTAATAATATATGGA
>JAAYYM010000115.1 GCA_012515365.1 Clostridia bacterium | reverse complement strand
ACATAGTAGCAGATATCAAAATTACATGGCTTCTTCATATCATTTCATTCAGAATACGGTATGAAGATTCACTGACTCAAACTTTACGAATCTTTGGCATCAAATTCAAAAAGCCGAAGCCCAGAATTAAGAACAATAAAAAAGAAGTTGTTGAAGACCCAGTAATTCCTGAACAGTCAGCTGTCAATGACATGGATGCGGCTGATCTTGAAACAGATGATACGGAAAGTTCTGATCTTGAAATCAATCAATCTGATCAAATCATTGGCGAGCAATGTAATGAGGAACAGTCAGATGATACATCGCAAAATGAACGTGAAACGTTTTATCAAAAAGTGAAACGTTTTATCAAATGGCTGATTGGTCTTAAGGACAAAATACTATACACAATTAAAGAATTCTATGGTAAAATCAAATTAATATGCAAAAGATTGGATTATTATATAGATTTTTTACAGGATGAATCTCACGTCAATGCATTCAAACTGTGCTTTGGTCAGTTGGGTAAGCTAATTAATCATATAAAACCAAGAAAACATCATATTTGGTTCCATTTAGGATTTGATGATCCCGAGACATTAGGGACTGTATTATCCATACTAAGCATAGTCAATTCATACACAAACGGTGCAATTAAGATACAGCCTGATTTTGAACAGACAATATTGGAAGGACGTATATTCCTAAAGGGAAGAGTACAGGCTATCGTGCTGATCCGAATTGCATGGATCATATATTTTGATAAAAATGTAAAAGCATTACTAAAGGATTTTAAAGAGGAGGATTCATAATCAATGGCAAACGGAAATTTTAATGAAGTAGTACAAACACTTATGAAAGGAATGGATGGTTTTCTATCTACTAAGACTGTGGTTGGTGAAGCAACTAAGATTGATGATACAATCATTCTTCCATTTGTTGATATTTCATTTGGTATGGGAGCCGGTGAATACAGCAATGACAAAAAAAATAACGGTATGGGAGGGTTGAGTGGAAAAATGTCACCAAGTGCAGTTCTTGTCATACAAAAGAACAGTACTCGTCTGATTAATATTAAAAATCAGGACAGTATGACAAAAATACTTGATATGGTACCGGATCTTGTTAATAAATTCGCAGTAAAAGACGATAAAAAAGGGCCGACTGATCATGAAGCAGTCGATATTGCCTTTGAAAAAAACGAATAAAGAAAAAATAATTAATGTACACGGGGGATAAATGTTTATGAACAATGGTTTGATTTTTACAAATGAGCAATGTAAGGGCTGTAATCGTTGTATCTCTGATTGCCCGATTCCAGTAGCAAATCATGCTTCGATTGATGAATATGGAAATGGAATCATTCATGTGGATGCGGATGCATGTATCCATTGTGGAAACTGTATCAGAAGCTGTACGCATCAGGCAAGAAGCTATCAGGATGATACGGACAGGTTTTTTGATGACCTTTCAAAAGGTGAGCGGATCAGTATTCTGATTGCACCGGCATTTATTGCAAATTATCCAAACGATTATAAAAGAATACTCGGCTATCTGAAAAGCAGAGGCGTTAACCGCATGATCAGTATCAGTTTTGGTGCTGATATTACCACATGGGCTTATTTAAACTATATTACAAGCAATCGCTTTATTGGTGGCATTTCTCAGCCATGTCCAGCGATTGTAGATTATATAGAAAAATATGTGCCTGAACTTGTACCTAAGCTTGTACCTGTTCACAGTCCTATGATGTGTGGTGCAATTTACGCAAAAAAATATATGAATATTACAGACAAACTTGCATTCATCAGTCCATGCATTGCTAAGAAATCTGAAATATCCAGACCTCAGAATATGAATTATATTTCATATAATGTAACATTTGATCATTTGATGGACAAACTTAAATCTGTTTCTTTATCCGGCTATGATGCTTCAGATGAAATCGAATATGGTCTGGGATCTGTATATCCGATGCCGGGAGGACTGAAAGAAAATGTAGAGCATTTTGTAGGAAAAGACCTGTTTGTACGTCAGATTGAAAGTCCTGAACATGCTTATAAGTTTATGAAAGAATATGCCAAACGGGTAAAATCAGGGAAAGAACTTCCGTTTATGGTAGATGCGCTAAACTGTACAAAAGGCTGCATTTACGGAACAGCTACTAATCATGAACGAGAGCATGATGAAGATATTTTGTTAGAAATCCATAAACAGAGAGTTTCATCAAAAGTAACTGACAAGAAATCTCCATGGGATCATTCTGCATCATATGAAGAACGTCTGAACCGTTTGAATGCACAGTTTAAGGACTTAAAACTGGAAGATTTTATGTGTCAGTATAATACAAATGCTGCCATCAGAATTAATGTGCCAAACGATTCTCGACTGAATGAAGTATTTTACAGTATGAATAAACTGAGCAATGAATCAAAAGTGATCAATTGTGGTGCCTGTGGATATGAATCCTGCAAAGATATGGCAATTGCAATCGCAAATGGTTTTAATGTAAAAGAAAATTGTATTCACTTTATCAAAGATGGTCTACAGGAAGAAAAAGAAAAAATCGAACAGATCACAAATGAAATTAAAGAAAAACATGATGCTAAAGTTGATATCTATACACAAATTCTTGATAATTTTGAGCAGATCAGGATTTCAATGAATGAAGTGGCTGCAGGTAATCAATCCAATGCCAATGATACGACCTTAATGGCACAGGCACTTGTTACATTAGTCGAATACGGTGAGCAGTTAAAGGAATCACTTCAGCAGGTAGAAGCGTCTGTACGTGGATATAATGATGTGAATGATTCCATTATCAAAATCTCAAATCAGACAAGTATGCTTGCACTGAATGCAGGAATTGAAGCGGCAAGGAGCGGCGAAGCAGGTAAAGGATTTACTGTGATCGCAAACAGAGTCAGAGATCTGTCTGAACAGACCAAAAATGCAGTTAGCTATGGTAGACAGCAAAGTGATCTTTTAGTTCCGGCAATTCAGTCACTGACAGAGGAGACACAGAAATTCCTTGAAAATGTAGATGAACTCAATGAAAAGACAGCAACACTCGCTGCAAGCTCACAGGAAATATCTGCACAGTCACTTGTAGTTGAAAATGTAATCGATCAGATCACCGAACAGATGAGAGAAGTTGTAGAAGATTAATATTTATTTCCATAAACATATGAATGACCAGTCACTCCCTGCATATAATATATTAAAGATTGTTGCAGGGAGTGATTGTTATCAGAAAGAAGTGTACAATCGGGTATGCTCTTTTTTTTATTGCTTTAGGAATGACCTTTATGCTGTTTATCCCAAACAATCTTATTGGAATTATTATCATTATGCTGCTATTGCTGCTGGGATATAACCTGATAAGCTGACTTTTTTCGGTTTGTATATTGAAAAATACAATAAATGATTCTATAATATACTTGGAACATTAAGGGGATGTTTTTTATTAAGGGAGAGAGAACTATGCAAAATGTACAATACGCTTCTGATGAGCAGCTTTTAGAGATGAAGGGCTGGCTGACTCATGAGAACATGCGGATTGAGTCTGAAAAAGAGGCTCTGATCCGAAGAGAAAAGGAATTTGACCGCAGACATAGAATGATCTGCCGCAAATTAAAAGCTTTGAATGAACGTTGTGAAATGGAACAAAAGCAGTTGAATCTTGAAAAACAGTTATTTAAGCAAAAATGGGACATTTTGGAGAATGCCTATAAGGAATTACATGAAGAGCAAAGACAGCTTGAGTATGATAAACAAAGAATGATCCAGGAACGAGAATCTTATCGTACAACAGAAAACAGCCCAATTGGTATTACCGGAAGTTCGTTTTTTAAGGGTGTTAACAATTCACTTGCATTAAAGAAACGTTATCGCGATCTGATCAAGATCTTTCATCCTGACAATGTAGCAGGAGATAAGGATACGATTCAGCTGATCAATCAGGAATTCAATGATCTGCAGAATATGTATCTGTAAAGACAAAGTGAGATCAGTACAATCAAATATGAGTTAACCATAAAAAAATCGCTGTGGTGCATTACCTCAGCGATTTTTTTAGAAGAATACTAAGAATCTTCTTGATTTTGCATAAGAAAGAGTACTAAGCTCTTTCAACTCTGTTTGATTTTAAACAATTAGTACAAACATGCAGTTTCTTTGGTGTTCCGTTAACTTTACAGTTTACACTCTTAACATTAGATTTAAAAATTCTATTTGATCTTCTATGAGAATGGCTCACGGCATTACCGAAATGAACACCTTTTCCACAAATATCACATTTTGCCATTATAGCACCTCCTCCAATTCTATTTGTCTTCTTTTATGGTCAGAAGACCCGCAACAAATGTATTCTATCAGAAGTTCTTCTTAATTGCAAGCAAAAATTAGAAAGAAATAAAATAAATTTATATTTGATTTTAGACATAAAACGGTTATAATAGTATAGATGTACATATCGTGAATAAGAACGGAGGTATAGAGTATGAATGTTAAGGATGAATCATGCGCCGGTAATATTGTAATTGATACGGAAGTGATTGCACAATATGCGGGGTCTGTTGCAGTTGAATGTTTTGGTATTGTAGGAATGGCAGCGGTAAGTGTAAAAGACGGAATCGTTAAATTATTAAAGAAAGACAGTATAACCCATGGAATTAAGGTTGAATTTATTGATCAAAAACTGGTACTGGATTTTCATGTAATCGTTTCATATGGCGTAAGCATTTTAGCAGTATCGGATAATCTGATAAATAATGTAAAATACAAAGTAGAAGAATTCACTGGTCTTAATATTGAAAAGATAAACATCTATGTTGAAGGTGTTCGAGTGATTGATTAAGGAGGATTTCAAAGTGGCAATTCAAACAATCGACGCCAAGACATTTGCTAATATGTTTTTGGCAGGCGCAAATAATCTGGAAGCAAAAAAGGAATGGATTAATGAATTGAATGTATTCCCTGTACCGGATGGAGATACCGGAACAAACATGACTTTAACGATTATGTCAGCCGCAAAGGAAGTTGCAGCATTAGATGATGTTACAATGGAATCATTATCCAAAGCGATTTCTTCCGGTTCACTTCGTGGTGCACGTGGTAACTCAGGCGTTATTCTTTCACAGCTGTTTCGTGGCTTCACAAAGGTTATGAAGGAACATGACGAGCTTACACCACAGGTTTTGGCAAGTGCTATGAATAAGGCTACAGAAACAGCATACAAGGCCGTTATGAAGCCGAAAGAAGGTACGATATTAACAGTGGCAAGAGGTGCTGCTGAAAAAGCAGAAGAATTGGCATTAGAAGATCTTCCGTTAGATGAGATGATCGAGCAGATCATTGAGCATGCGCAGGAAGTGCTTAATCAGACTCCAGAACTGCTTCCGGTACTAAAACAGGCAGGTGTAGTTGATTCCGGCGGACAGGGACTTTTGGAAGTTTTAAGAGGCGGCTTT
>JAAYYM010000013.1 GCA_012515365.1 Clostridia bacterium | reverse complement strand
ATCTGAGGAACTTGCTTACTACAAAGAAAAATGCCGTAACTTAGAAAAGGTTTTGAATAATCAAAGTCATATAGTTAAGAGCTATGATTCTGTTGTTAATGAACTTAATACTTTTAAGCAGAAGGTTGGAGCTGTTAATGAAAATGGTGATTTACAGAAAGAGTATGACGAGGTTGTCAGGGAATTAGGAAATGCAGCAGAAGAATTGTGTGAGGCTAGGTCGGCTGTTGATGAAGCTTTAAAAGAGATTGAGAACTTAAGGGAAGAGGGTTCCCACAATAATAGCTTAGTTAAGTCACTTGAAGAAGATATTTCTGAGCAGAAAGCTTTGTTAAAAACTAAAACTGGTGAGATTATTTTATTGAAAGAAAATTTAAGCCTTGTTAACTCTGAAAAAGAGGACTTGATTAAAGAAAAAAGCTCAATAATAGAATCTTACCAGAGAGATTTGGTTAAAGTTATTGCTTCGTCTTATGGGTTATCAGAAGATCTGGTTTTACAGGAGCTTGGTGAGGGGGAATTTTATTCTGGTGACATTTATATAGTTTGCGAGAAGATTTCCTCTTCTAAAAGTAGTGCTGGTGACTTTAAATTAATAGTAGACGAGATTACTGACGATGACTACAAGAAAAATGTTGGAGATAAGAACGTGCGGTTAAATAGCTCTTTTATAAATCGACGGGGAATTTAAGCTTTACATTATATATTAATTAGGGAGTGCATGTTGCTATGAAATACAATATTTACGAGTCGTATAAGCCTTTGCTTGAAGATTGGAAGATGCATATTGATGTTGTGAAAGAGCATATTAAAGGGTTTTCCGATTTAGAAGCTACTCAGCTTGCTATTCTTCTTGAGAACACTAGGACTGAGTTTGAAGTTGCTCGTGGCCGGCTTAGCATGGGTATGGGTGTTATTAACGAAGTTACTGATGTTAGCATGATTAACACGCCTGAAACTGCTTTTGATATTATTACTGCGGTTATGCCTAACTTAATAGCTAACGATATAGTATCCGTTCAACCTTTGGATCGTAGGACCGGACAGATTTTTTACTTGAAGTTTAAGTATGGCACGAAAAAGGGTGGAATTGCTGCTAATTCGGATATGCTTACTTCAAGCTCTGGTTTTGCTGGTAATGATTACTCGGGTGAAGTTATTACTGATGAGCTAATTGCTAGTGCTGGGGCTGCTCAAACTATTGATTACGATCTTCCTTATGCTCCGATTAAGCCTGGTACTATTAAATTGGTTGCAGGCACTCTTACTGCTACTGATACCGATAATGGGGATGGCACTGGCACGTTTTCGGGAACTTTAGTTTCAGGGACAGCCTCAAATAATTCTATTAATTATAGCAGTGGTGCTCTTGATTTGGATATTGCTTCCACAACTGAAGATACTTACGCAGAATGGGAGTATGATTTAAATGATCCTAATGCTCCTGTGAGCGACATTAACGTATCTGTAGAGAGCGTTCCGGTTGTAGCTCGTCCTCGGAAACTTAAGTCCTTGTATATGTTTGATACTGCGTATGATTTGAAGGTCAGCTTTGGCTTAGATATGGATACCATTATTATGAAGGCTACATCTGGTGAGATTGGTTTTGAAATTGATAATGAGATTATGACTGACCTTCTTAATGTTGCTCCTAATAATATTAACTGGGACTACAATCCTCCTTATCGGGGTATGGAAATTAAGGAATACAGGCTTACTTTTATTGATGCTATTAATGAGGCTTCTAATACGATTCTTGCAGCTACTAAGCGTTATGAGGGAACATTTATTGTTACTGGCAAACTTGGTGCTATTGTTATTGAGGGTCTTGGTAAAGAGCATTTCACTCGTACCTCGCCTGGCGGTGTAGTGGGAGGACCTCACCTCTGTGGCATTCTTGAAGAAAAGTATAAGGTTTACAAGAACCCGAACTATCCTGACGATATGATTCTTGTTGGTGCAAGAGGTGAAATGTTTATTGAGGCCGGATATGTATACGCTCCTTATCTACCTGTTTTTGCTACTCAGCTTTTAGTTGATGAAAATTTAAAGGGTAAGAGAGGATTTTGCACTATCTATGCTAAGAAAACTGTTAACGCTAATATGTATTGCACTGTAACAGTAATTGAGAACAAGTCTACTAATCCTGCTACTTAGAAATTAGTTTAATAAAGAATTTTAGCCTCCGGGGGAGGGGAGTTGGGATTCCTCCCCTCCTCTAATATTTTATTGAAAGGGTGTTTACTTTGAAGAAACTAGTAAATATTACTAGTAAAACGCAGTACTATACAGAGTATTTAACTAATCTGCGTCGTAAGTTGGGGTCTAACAGAGGAACTATTATAGGTAGTAGTAAAGAAGAGGTTGCTTATTACAGGAGGTTTAAGTGTTTTAGAGTGTTAAATTTTGAGCCAGTAAAACAAACTTTAGATAATACTGATATTAAGCCTATATTAGTAGAAGATCCTTTGGATGATGGTATTGTATTAGAGAAAAATACTGAAGATATAGATAACGATATTCTTGAGTTAGTTATTGAGCGTCCTTTAGATGATATAGATAATACTTCTGATAAAACAGATAGTGATATTATTGAGAACGACCCTAATTTATCTCCTGGATCAAGATATACTTATGACTTTCTCACAAAAAAGAAGGCGGTTATTATTTTGGGCCGGAGAAAGGTTCCTTTTGATGAGTATGAAATAGCGGATGTGTTGAAAAATCTTGTTTTGTCAACTAATCCTTAAGGGTGTGGTTTAGTTGGAAATTGACGATTTAGTTGATAGCATTAAAGCTACACTTGGTAGTCCTGTTGTTGATATTTATTTGAATGATATT
>JAAYYM010000114.1 GCA_012515365.1 Clostridia bacterium | reverse complement strand
TCTGTAATTTTCAATAAATACAACTTTGATCTTTCCTTCAATTGAGGCATCGTGATTAATCACATCTGCTACTGTATTGATCAGCTTAATAGTAAGCTTAGCCACACGATATCCTGCTGCCGCTTTTGCTCCAAAGATAAAAGTTCTTGGATAAAATGGCATTTCCGGATGTTCTTTTATTTCATTATAGAGATACATAACATGAAGAATATTGAGTAATTGTCTCTTATACTCATGTAAACGCTTTACCTGAACATCAAAAATCGATCTTGGGTCTACTTCGATTCCATTATGTTCAAGGATATATTTTGCCAGACGTACTTTATTCTGATATTTGATATTCATAAATTCCTGCTGTGCCTTTGCGTCATCAGCAAATAAAGCCAGTTTATTGATCTTTGGAAGATCTGTGATCCAGTCCTTACCTACATGAGCGCTAACCCAGTCAGCAAGCAGTGGATTGCCATGCAACAGGAAACGTCTCTGTGTAATACCGTTGGTCTTATTATTAAATTTCTCTGGCATCATCTCATAGAAATCATGCAATTCCTGATTTTTAAGGATTTCTGTATGAAGTCTTGCAACACCATTGACGGAAAAGCCTGCTACAATTGCCAAATGAGCCATTTTTACCTGTCCATCATAAATAATAGCCATTTTACGGACTTTTTCCTGATTTCCCGGATATTTCATACCCACCTGCACTAAAAATCTACGGTTGATTTCTTCAATGATCTGATAAATTCTCGGAAGCAGTCTGGAGAAAAGCTCGATCGGCCATTTTTCCAATGCCTCTGACATAATGGTATGATTGGTATATGCACAGGTCTTTGTCGTTACAGCCCAGGCCTCATCCCATTCAAGATTATATTCATCCATCAGGATACGCATCAGTTCTGCGATTGCCACTGTTGGATGGGTATCATTCAGCTGGAATACAGCCTTCTCATAAAATTTTCTAATATCTTTATGATTTCTCATGTATTTTTCAATGGCTTCCTGTACACTTGCTGAAATAAAGAAATACTGCTGTTTCAGTCTCAGCTCTTTTCCAGCATAATGATTGTCATTCGGATACAGCACCTCTACAATATTTTTAGCCAGATTTTCCTGTTCTACTGCCTTCTGATAATCCCCCTTATCAAAGGAGTCTAGCTGAAAGCATTCTACAGGCTGTGCATCCCAGATTCTCAATGTATTTACAATACCGTTGCCATATCCGACGATCGGCAGATCATAGGGAATCGCCTGTACAGACTGGTAATTTTCCTGTACAAAATGATTACGTCCTGCTTCATCGGTATCAACACGGATGTTTCCGCCAAATTTGATGGTTTTCGCATATTCCGGTCTTCTAAGTTCAAATGGGTTCCCGTCTTTTAGCCAGTTATCCGGTACCTCTACCTGATAGCCATCGCGTATTTCCTGCTTGAACATACCATATTTATAACGGATTCCACATCCATATGCAGGATATCCCAATGTAGCAAGTGAATCAAGAAAGCAGGCTGCCAGACGACCAAGTCCGCCATTTCCAAGTGCCGCATCCGGTTCCTGATCTTCTATGAGATCAATGTTCAGTCCCAATTCATTTAATGCATCAGCAACAGATTGATAAGCCTTTAAGTTGATCAGGTTGTTTCCCAAAGCTCTTCCCATTAGGAATTCCATAGATAAATAATATACTGTTTTGGGATCTTCCTTTTCGTATTGCTTTTGTGTATTGAGCCAGCAATCAATGATCTGATCCTTAATTGCATAGGCTACTGCCTGAAAAATCTGCTGTTCATCAGCTTCTTCTATTGTTTTACGATAGAGTGTACGTACATTATATAACACACTTCTTTTAAATAATTCCTTGTCAAAACTTACTGCAGGGACTTCCTTTTTCTTATTGTTTATGGCCATGTAACTGTACCTCCTTAGGAATATGATTTGCCTGATAAATTGTAATTGTGAACAATGAAAAGTATACTTCGCAAATTTTTCATTGTCCTGAATAAAATAAGGCAGGAATCACCCTGCCTCATTTAGAATAGCATTTTGTGACATCAGATATAGTATAACTCGAACATCCTTTGATTGCAACATTTTGACCACTCTGTTAGATTCGCTCTACACCGATTGTCACTTGTTCTCCATTGATATTCCATTCCTTGCTGACACCATTTGTTAATTCATCCACGATTTGATCAGCAAGCACCTTATCCATGATGTTTTTCTTATTCTTCTCAATAATATCCGCAATTTTCTGATTATCCCTGATACAGATATGAATATGATCCATAACTTCGAAGTCTGCTTCTTTTCTCATTGTCTGAATTTTACTGATAATTTCATATACAAAGCCTTCCTCGATCAATTCTTCTGTTAAGTTCGTATCCAGAACGACCGTGATCTGATTATCATTTTCAGATACATAGCCTTCCATCTGGCTCATTTCGATCAACAGATCATCCTCTGTCAGGACTACTTCTTCACCATTAACATCAAACTTGATATTTGTATTTTCTTTCAATTCATCCATCGCTTTGTTTCCATCAAGTGATGCTAACTGCTTTTGGATACCGCCAAGCAGCTTTCCATACTTAGGTCCTACTGTTTTCAGCTGTGGTTTAAAAGTATAGGAAGTAAAATCTCTCACATCGTCTGTAAAGGTAACTGTTTTGACATTTAACTCATCTTCTACGATTTCCTGATAGAACTCCGGTAAGGTAAACGGTGCTTTGATAAACATTTGACCAATTGGCTGACGATTCTTGATATTTGCTGTATTTCTGCATGCACGCCCCATAACAACAACCTTCAGAACTGAATCCATATTCTTTTCAAGCTCTAAATCAATCATGCTTTCATCCACTGTTGGGAAATCACACAGATGAATGCTTTCAGGTGCTTTTGGATCAAGGCTGCATACAAGATTACGGTAAATATCCTCTGTCATAAATGGAATCATAGGAGCCGCAGCTTTACAAATCGTTACTAACGCTGTGTACAGCGTCATATAAGCATTGATCTTATCCTGTTCCATTCCTTTTGCCCAGAAACGCTCTCTGTTTCTTCTAATATACCAGTTGCTCATATCATCTACGAATTCCTGTAGGGCTCTCGCTGCTTCAGGGATTCTGTAATTACCAAGATGATCGTCCACTTCTCCTACTACAGAATTCAATTTGGAAAGTAGCCATTTATCAAGTACCTGCAGTTTCGAATATTCTAATGTATATTTAGATGCATCAAAATTATCTATATTCGCATATAGAACAAAAAATGCATATGTGTTCCATAAGGTTCCCATGAATTTTCTCTGACCTTCTGTTACTGCCTTGCCATGGAAACGATTTGGCAGCCATGGTGCAGAATTGATATAGAAATACCAGCGGATTGCATCAGCACCATAGGTATTCAGAGCATCAAACGGATCCACTGCATTGCCCTTTGATTTACTCATCTTCTGACCATTTTCGTCCTGTACATGTCCTAATACAATGACATTCTCATACGGAGCTTTATTAAACAACAGCGTAGATTCTGCCAATAAGGAATAGAACCATCCTCTTGTCTGGTCTACTGCTTCTGAAATAAATTTTGCAGGAAACTGTTGTTCAAACAGGTCTTTATTTTCAAATGGATAATGATGTTGCGCAAATGGCATTGCACCTGAATCAAACCAGCAGTCAATCACTTCCGGTACACGACGCATCTGCTTTCCGCATTTTTCACATTTAATTGTAAACTCATCAATATATGGTCTGTGAAGCTCTACTGTCAGAGCATCCTCTCGGCCACTCAGCTCATATAATTCTTTTCTTGATCCGACAGCATGCTTATGACCGCATTCGCACTCCCAGACATTGAGAGGTGTTCCCCAATAACGGTTACGTGAAATACCCCAGTCCTGAATGTTTTCCAGCCAGTCTCCGAAACGACCCTTTCCGATTGATTCCGGAATCCAGTTAATGGTGTTGTTATTTCTGATCAGGTCATCCTTCACTTCTGTCATTTTGATAAACCATGATTCACGTGCATAGTAAATCAATGGTGTATCACATCTCCAGCAGTGCGGGTAGCTATGCTCAAACTTAGGAGCCGAAAACAATAATTGTTTCTCTTCAAGTGCCTTTAATACCATAGGATCTGCTTTTTTGCAGAATACACCCGGCCAGTCAGTCTCTGCTGTCATCTCACCCTTACCATCAACCAGCTGTACAAACGGCAGATCGTATCTACGTCCGACATTTGCATCATCTTCACCAAATGCAGGTGCAATATGAACAACTCCTGTACCATCAGTCAATGTAACATACGTATCACAGGTTACATAGAATGCTTTCTTATGCTGCTTCTCACAAGTTGATACAGCGCAATCAAATAATGGAATATATTCTTTGTACTCCAAATCTTTTCCGATATATGTTTCCAGAATTTCGTATGGCTTTTCATTGGAATCCTGATCTGCAAGTATTCCCAGAACAGTATCTAATAAAGCCTGTGCCATATAATAGACATATCCGTCTGCTGCTTTTACCTTTGCATAACTTTCATTTGGATTAACGCAAAGTGCCACATTGGAGGGAAGAGTCCACGGAGTAGTGGTCCATGCGAGAATATAGGCATCCTCATCCTTTACCTTGAAACGTGCAATTGCTGAACGTTCCTTGATATCCTTGTAGCCCTGTGCCACCTCGTGTGAAGAAAGAGGCGTCCCGCAGCGTGGGCAATACGGTACAATTTTAAAGCCCTTATAAAGAAGTCCCTTGTTCCAGATTTCTTTCAGTGCCCACCATTCTGACTCAATAAAATTATCATCATACGTTACATATGGATCTTCCATATCAGCCCAAAAACCTACAGTTGCTGAAAAAT
>JAAYYM010000113.1 GCA_012515365.1 Clostridia bacterium | reverse complement strand
TCTTCATTCCTGAGAATACGTCGTATCCCATTGCCCTGGCTTTCTCTATGTAAGCCTTAGATAAAGCAAGACCGAGCTGCGCTTTATATTTTTCCATCTTGCGATTCTGCGCGGCCCGGTTAGTAGTAGATACTGTAGGGGTAAGATTTATTTCAAGAAACTCTCCATGCAATTGCTTTAACTTCGAACGACCAAGACGATACTTAACATATTTCGTCTTTGACTTTTGCCCGGTCATTTTTGTTATAGCTTCAATCTCATGATCATTTATTATTCCGTTATGAGAATTATAAAGCTGTTCGAGTCTTTTCCTTCTTGCTGAACGAGATTGCCATTGATTAACGGCATAGTCCAGCATCTCACGCATGTCTTTATTATCTGACCCGCCTTTGGAGTAATCCTTATCAGCAATAGCCGGAAATCCCATTATTATTTTATTTTCATTTCAAAGGTACAAAAAAAAATATATAAAACAATTTCAATATGGCGGTTGATAAAATCCACCACCTCCCTCTTCATATTTCTGTAACTTTTTCTTTTTCTCTATTTCTGAAGGTAACGCCGGCGCCTTAACCAATATTGCATTGCCATCAGAATCAAACCCCCACTCAGCAACTTCATTATCGTATTCATCGGAGTCTGACTTTCGCGGACGAGTCTTCATATCCTCAATACGCATTATTGCATAAGCAAGAGCATCGACAGAATCCCAGTCAGTACCGATATACTGTTCATCATACGCAAGCATATCTCTTAGTAACTCCACAAATACGCAGTAATCAATATAATCTTCAACGTATGATTGAACTATTCCAAGTATAAGAGGCTTGCTATAACCGGTCATTTTCGCTCCGAATTTATGAAGCTGCTGAGACTTTGGTGCATCAAAGGCACGAGGGCGAGGACTAAGAAATTGCTTACCCCCGTTCTTCATAAAATAATCAATGACAAAATCCTGCTCGGCATTGACCATCGTATTTTTTATCAGATTATAAAGAACTGATATTTTAAGGCAGGTTTCATAAAATATCTCTTTTCTTGGCGGGCGCTTATAATAAAGACAGACTGGATATTTCGCAGGATGAACACCTTCAGAAACAAGATTTACTTTATCGCCTTGTCTGACCACAACCATTGCACCAAGAGATGTGTTTGTCTGCGTCTGATCCTGGTTATATCCGTCTATACCTCCAATGTCAAGATCAGACATATCTTTTCTTGGCATCTGATATATCCAGACTATTTCCCCGTCAGGATCATTTTTCTTTGCTGGCCGGACGCTTACCTCAAGTGGAAACTTGATTTTTGTTATTCCATCCTCCCCTGGCTCTTTAACGAAATCAAGGATGTATGGATGATACAAGGCCTGAGCGCCTTCTATCTCGAATAACTTTCCATAGATCTTCTCATCATTAAAGTTATTGGATCCGCCGGATGTAAAAGCTTCCTCAACAGTAAGAGGATAGTTCTGATTAAGATCCTTAAGCTTTTTTTTATTTGAAAGTTTGCTGTATTCAACCCTTTTCTTTAAAATGTATTCCTCGGCAGCTTTAACGTCTTCACATCCTATAATCTGGAATGCCTTATGCTTACTTAGATTTGGAATTGCATTTATATTCTCTCCAGTGTCTTTATCGACAAACGACGTCTCATACTGATTGCCAAGGAATGGAAAATACTTTCTAGCACCAGATACCCAAAAGCGAACAAGATCATAGGATTCTGCATTATCCCACATGTTCTTAAATGCCTTTGACGTAGAAAGGATATTTCCTCCTGTTCCATAAATTATGTGAGTACCAAGAGACAGCATACCAAATTGAAGAGCAGGGTCAATTGATTCAAATGCTTCATCAAGAAGTTTGAACTGACCAGACTCTTCATAAATAACATCATGGAAATACATCCCCTCGAGTTTCTTTGCATCATCAAACAAAGTCTCAAAAGACAATCGTCCTCCATAGCCATCTTCAACATATCCACCTATCGGATCTTTCTTCTCATATCCGATATTATACATCTTGTCATTATCCTTTAAGACGTTTAATCTCATCTCAGGACGTATTGTCGCCTGAGCAGCATTAAACTTCTGTCTTAATTCTACTTGATATGTATCAAGTCCTGCACATATAGCACCTCGATATCCTTCAATAAATCTTAATCCATGATTAAGAATTGTCTGAGCATTCTCTGAAAGTCCTTTACGTCTTGCTTTAACCGATATGATTCCTTTTCGCTTTTCTTTTTTTACCGTCTCCAGAAGATTGTAATACTCAAGATCGAGGTCTACATACATTGGATACATCGGTCCACGAAGTCCTGACAGAACCTGAAAATTCAAATAAAAATAATACCGCCCGGGAATGTGTATCCCTGCGGTATCATATCCATTTATGCATCTATCAAATTGTTCATCCCAAAAGTCCTTAAACTGCTGAGTTTCAGAGACTCGCGGATTTATTGCACTGTCAGCCCATATAGGTATTTTTCCTGCGACCGGAGATGGATTAAAACCTCCTGTTTTAATGAGCGGAGTATAAGCAGTATAAATCATAAATACTCAGCTTCTCTTATTGCCAGGCGATGACTAACTCCATCAAGAACTCTGTCTACGAAATGATCAAACCGAATCGGATCCTCTACAGTCCACATAATGAGCGTTCTCATGTCAGAAACAGTAGAATCCCACAAAGCACTCCTTAAAGCCTTCTTCTCGGCCGGATTAAGATTTCTTACCTTGATGCTTTGAACTCTCTGAATGCCTTCTGATTCCTCTGCCATATCTCTAAGTATGAAAGTTTCTTTTTACCTCTTAATTCTATTTCCTCACCCTCTTCAATATCAATCTCATGATTGATTCGAGTAATACGCTCCATCATGAAAGAGATGGTTGAATCAATCTCTTTCATTCTGGAAAACGTAGTATCATGTTGAAGAGTCTCTTTCTGCAGTTCACGAATCTTGCTATTATAGATATCGATAGTTTCTCTTCGTATATCGAACACAAGTGACTTATAAGCCTCAATAGCTATCTTAAACTTATCAGAGGTCACATTAATCTTATCAGAGCCATAAACACGTTTGTAGGCCATCAGGAGTCTTTCCTCATAAGGCTTCTTCCTGTATGGCCCATCAACGATGTCTGCAACTAAGATAACATACATCAATTCTTTCTGATCAAGATTTGATAATTCCGGCACAAGCTTTACAGCATCTGCATTAAGAACAAACTCAAAATTCTGGTCTACCTTGAATACTGCCATATTACCAATTATCTTTTGGTTTCGGAAGTTTCTTCATTTTCTCGAGATGAGAAAGAATATCCTTTATAATTGAAGGCGCAAACATTACTGGAATCAAATGAACTTTAAGTTGATTATCTATAAAGATTATTCCAAGACGGCCTACTTTTATCCCGTATGTTCTTACTGCAAAGTAAGCATAAAAATTCAGCTGGAGCGAATAAAGATTGTAGTTGCAATCTTCAAGATAATTGAATGGAGGAAGGAAGAACCGGTTATAATGCTTAAGCTCATCAGTCTTTCTTCCTATACTGTCAAACTGGATTCCTTTTGCTTCGTTAGTCTTGTAATCATAGAAATCATATATCGACGAAGATCCTTTCTGTCTCTGAACAACCAAGTCTGCCTGGCCAGCCCTTCTGTACCTTTCGTCATAAAGGATGATTTCAGGATAGTATCTATAAGCGCCGGCAACAATCTTTTTCAACTCTTCTATGACTCCGCGGTATTCTTCAACAATAGATCCTTTTAGAAGATATTGCTCAAGCGATCCATGAATACTCGTACCTCTGTCAATACTACTGTCTCTCTTCTGATCCCATTCTGAAAGAATTTTAGCCTGAGCCTGTGCAATTGATATTCCTTGTTCTGAAGCCATGGCAGAAGCCATTCTCCTGGAAATCCCCTCACGATCAAAAGGCATCTGAAGTTTCTTTAGGCTGCGAGTTACACTTTCAAACTCATTGCCTGACTTATCAAAATACTGATGAGTGGATTCAACAAACTTAATCGTATCATCCACTCCAAGTCCCATTCTACCCATATCAGTCAAACTTCATGTCATCCGGATCTTC
>JAAYYM010000112.1 GCA_012515365.1 Clostridia bacterium | reverse complement strand
GTGTAATATTTCATTGCATCTGTACGTTCATCAACTGGCAGACTACTAAGTAAAACACCTAAACGTTGCATAAATTCTGCTCTACTCATCTTCTTTTCCTCCCATAAAAATTTGATTGATTTTCTCCGAATAGTCATGCCATTCGCTTCGATATAAATTCAATTGTGAACTTCCCTCTTCCGTCACCTTATAGTATCTCCTGTTTCTACCGGCACATTCCTGATCGTATACTTCCAGGCAACTATCTTTTTGTAGTCTTCTCAGTACCGGATACAGAGTTGATTCTGAAATATTGATTACTTTTCTGACGTCCTGCGTTATTTTATATCCATACGTTCCACCTGGCTCATTCGAAACTACTGCAAGTACAATTGCATCAAGTAATGCCGCACCTGTATTAAATACCATATTCTCACTCCTTTATCTATTGTTCGTGTCAATTTATATTGATACTATACGTCGTATAATAATGTCTGTCAATACATATTATACAATTCATGACGAAGAACATATGACTTATGACAGAATGCAGAAAAACATGACAATTGTCATGTTTTTCTCGCAAACGTATTTACTTCAAGGAGCGAGGCCAGATAGGTCGGATTCTTTCTGTCACCGTAACGAATCGGAGATGCTTTTAAATGCATCCATTTTGTTCTGCCTTCCTTTGTAATGATACGGTATTCCAAATCCAGCGGTTCTAATCTGCTTACCTTATCACGTATGGTTTCTCTAATCCTGTGCTGATCCTCACCATGCAGTAACTGCTCTACATTGTCTGCATAAGTTCGGTATTCATCCTTGGTATAGCCACAGCCTCGGTAATAGTATTGGTTTCCATATAGAAGAATTACCTTTTCATTTAATTCATAAATTGCAATTCCAACTTGCAGATTCTCTAGGATTTCTTCCAGCTGCTGTTTGGATTCGATCAGCTCTTCCTCTGATTTCTGAAGCAGATGTGTCTTATTTCGCAAGCTCTGTTCCTGTTCACATTGATTGGAAATATCATGAAAAGCAATACAGATATGTGGCTTTTCTAATGTTCCTCCACAATAATGTAATACACACTCTAAATACAGCAGCTTCTTATTTGCATGATATTTTCGGATCTGTGCACTGACTGTTTCATGCGTTTCTGCTGTCTTCTTACATGCATGAAGTAAAATCGGAATATCATCCTCATACACACTCACTAAAACGTTGGTTGCATAATCTACAAAAATATTTGGTGTATATCCAAGAAAATCCAGATAATTATCATTTGCATGCAGCAGCTTCAGTCTCCCTGCATGTAATTCATAAATTGCAATTCCATTAAACATTCCATCAATGATCTTACTTATGAACTGAGTTCCACCAAAAATCGCTTCAATTTCTTCACTATCCAGCTTTTCTACTGTTTCCACCGGCTCTGATTCTATTTTCTTGTCCAGCAATTCCTCGAATTCCAGTATCGGCATTGGACGTGCATAATAGTATCCCTGAACATGGTCGCAGCCAATGCTTCTTAAAAAATCAATCTGAACCTTTCTCTCCACACCCTCAGCAATAATGGCTATGTTGATCCACTTTGCCATTCTAACCACTGATGTCAGGATACTTGCCGCTTTTTTCGATGATTCAAAATCTTCCATGAATTTCATATCAATTTTCAACACATCAACCGGGATATCCTTCAACGTATTAAGAGAGGAATAACCACTTCCGAAATCATCCATCAGAATATCTAGTCCGAATTCCTGCATTTGACGAATGATCTTTAATAACAGATCCGGGTTGTCATTGTACGCCGATTCCGTAATTTCTATTTTGACTAGCGAAGGAGTAATCTGATATTTATTTACCAAAGCTATAATATCATCTGCCAGACGGTCATTGTAAAAACTGTATCTGGAGGTATTAACGGAAATCGGGATTGCTCTTGCACCCTCATCAAGGCGTTTTCTCTGGTACTTGCACACACTTTCCCAAACATAATAATCCAGCTTTGAAATAAAGCCATTTTTCTCGAACAGGGGCACAAATTTATCCGGTGGGATCAATCCTTTCACTGGATGAACCCATCTGATCAGAGCCTCTGCACTGACCGGTACTCCTTTTTCTATGCTGTAGATCGGCTGCAGATATACGACAAACTGTCCATTCTCTAGTGCACTGTGCATCTCACTTAAGATTTCCTGCTCCTCAAGCAGCAGCAGACGAAGCTTGTCATCATAGTATGCGTAATGTTTATCATAATTTCCATTAATCGTCTGCAACGCTAAATTCGCGTAATCACACATTTTAATGACCAGCATCTCAATATCATTGATCTCATAAATTCCCATATCAATAATGAGCCTGTATACTGCCTGCTCTGACAGTTGACAGATGTTTAGCAGCTGTCCCATTTCTTCAATCGTAAACAGACTCTTTGGAATACAGACTACAAAGTTATCTGCTTCAAAGCGTCCATAGGTTCCCTGGCCTTTTGTGATAACCTTTTGTCTGATACTTTCTGCGATTTCAACCAAAAACTGATCTGCACGTTCTACGCCGATCATATCGTTCATCACTCGAAAACGCTCTATATTATAACGTATTAAAACAAATTTCTCATCTGGATTTTCTCTCAGCATTTTTGTCGTAGCATCACAAAATGCGGATTTATTATAGATTTTAGTTAAGGAATCATAACTGGCCCGGATCCGGGCTTCTCTTAGAAAGCGAATTTCCATGCAAGCCTGCAAAAGTTCTTGCTTACGCATGACATTTCTGACTCTTTGACGGATGATCTCTGCATCAAATGGTCTTGTGATCACATCAGTGGCACCTAGTTCAAGTGCCCGTATCTCATTTTTTACATCTGACTGGGAAGTAACTACGACTGCAGGGATTTCAGAAAGCATCGTATGCTCGGATAATTCTTGTAATACCTGAAAGCCATCCATATTAGGCATAACAAGATCCAGAATGATCACATCAATCCTTCCCTCTAGTTTCGTAATCATGTCTAATGCTTCATTGCCGTCACAAGCCAGCAAAACCTCATATTCTGATTCAAAAATATCAGTCAGGATCCTTCTGTTTATTTCAAGATCATCTACGACAAGCATTGTTTTCATCTATCCACCTGCTTTCTACGGATCACTTGTATAACCTCAAAAATGTCTCTTGGCATAAGAACACTTTTCTCTTTAAATTATATAACATACCGGTAGTAAAAGTCTACGATTTTACTTTATTCATTTTCTAATTTCGGGTATACTAATTTTATAAAGGAGGTTTGCCTATGCTAGAAAAAATTGATCTTAATAAAAAAATAGATAAACAGCAGTATAAGGATCAGAAAGAATCCTTGAATTTATCTATTTCTGAGCTTGCCAGAGAACTGCGTGTCAAAAATATTCCTGTCATTATTCTGTTTGAAGGAATGGGTGCTGCTGGAAAAGGAATTTTGATGAATCAACTGATCGAGCCTTTGGATCCACGTGGCTTTGAAGTTTTCGCAACTTCTCGTGAAACAGAAGATGAGAAAATGCATCCGTTTTTATGGCGTTTTTTTACAAAGACACCTCCAAAGGGCAAGATTCATTTGTTTGATGGCAGCTGGTATCGACGCGTTCTAAACGATCGTTTTGATAAAACAGTGACTAAGCAGCAATATAAAGAAGCATATCAGGAAATTAACTCTTTTGAGAAACAATTGACGGACGATCAGACTCTGATCATTAAGTTCTTTCTATATATCTCTGAACAAGAACAGGCAAAGCGTTTTAAAAAGCTGCGTTCATCCAAGAGTACTGCCTGGCGTGTTTCTGAAGGTGATTTAAAAAGAAATAAGAAATATTATAAATTCGTTGAGATGATTGAAGAAATGCTTCGCAAGACAGACACAGCCTATGCTCCCTGGTCCATTATAGAAGCTGAGAATGAGAAATATGCTGCTATTCAAATCCTGACTCAGGTAGAGCGTTGCTTCCGTGATAAGCTGACCCAGATCAATAATGCACCTGAACCGGTAAAAGACGGAAAATTCGATATTGAGCACTATCAAAGCAGTGTCTTACAAAAAGCAGATTTATCCAAGACACTCACTCGTGATCAGTATAAATCTGAAGTAGAACGTCTGCAAAAGAGACTAAGTGAATTACATGGCGAATTGTATACCAAGAGAATCCCTGTTGTCCTTGCATTTGAGGGCTGGGATGCCGGTGGAAAAGGTGGTGCGATCAAACGTCTGACACAGGCACTTGATCCTCGTGGCTACACGGTGAATCCAACTTCTTCGCCAAATGACATTGAACGTGCGCATCACTATCTCTGGCGTTTCTGGCAGCACATGCCGAAAGATGGGCATATTGCTATCTTTGACCGTACCTGGTATGGGCGTGTCATGGTAGAGCGTATCGAAGGCTTCTGTAGTCAGGCAGAATGGGAACGTGCTTATCAGGAAATGAATGATATGGAAGAGCAGTTAGCAACACATGGTGCTGTTATCATCAAATTTTGGATGCAGATTGATAAAAACGAACAGGAACGTAGATTTGTCATGCGTCAGAATACGCCGACAAAGCAGTGGAAAATCACAGATGAAGACTGGCGTAACAGAGAGAAATGGGATTTCTATGAACAGGCCGTTGACGAAATGATGATCAAAACATCAACGACCTATGCCCCTTGGGTGATCATAGAAGGTAATTGTAAACTGCATGCACGTGTCAAAGTTCTTCAGACGGTTGTGGATGCATTAGAAAAAAAACTAGCTGAGTAAATCTATCTGGAGTGTTCTGCGTTATCTGGCGCAGAATGCTCCATTTTCTACATCGATCGTAATTATGGATCCTTCACTGACATTGCCTTGCAGGATTAACTTAGCTGCCAGTGTTTCGACATGTTTCTGTAAATAACGTTTCATCGGTCTTGCTCCGTATACCGGATCAAATCCCGAGTCTGCGATAAACTGCTCTGCCCGTTCAGTCAGGCGGATCGTCAACTCCTTATCACTGATCCTTTCATTGACCTCCTGCATCATCAGTTTAATGATTCCCTTAATATTTTCTTTTGTTAATGGTTTAAAGAGTATGATTTCATCCAGTCTGTTTAGAAATTCCGGTCTGAAATGACCACGTAATTCTGACATAACAGCCTGTTCAGCCTCGGTCTTGATTGTTCCATCATCATCGATTCCATCCAGCAAATGCATAGAACCAATGTTAGAAGTCAGTATCACAATGGTATTTTTAAAATCAACTGTTCGCCCCTGTGAATCAGTAATTCTACCATCATCAAGCATCTGCAGCAGAATATTAAAGACATCTGGATGTGCTTTTTCTACCTCATCAAATAAAACAACTGAATATGGTTTTCTTCTTACTGCTTCTGTCAGCTGTCCGCCCTCTTCATAGCCTACATATCCGGGAGGTGCTCCGATCAAACGTGAAACCGCATGTTTCTCCATATATTCACTCATATCAATTCTGACCATATTGCTCTCATCGTCAAATAAATTCACTGCCAATGCCTTAGCCAGCTCTGTTTTGCCTACACCTGTAGGTCCTAAAAACAGGAATGAACCGATCGGCTTATCCGGATCCTTAATACCGGCTTTTGAACGCAGTATAGCTTCTGTTACCTTTGTGACGCCTTCGTCCTGCCCGATCACACGTTCATGCAGTGCATCATCCAAATGTAGTGTCTTATTCCGTTCACTTTCGGTCAGTTTTGTAACAGGAATTCCGGTCCATCTGGATATAATCTTTTCGATTTCTTCCTCTGTTACGCTCTCATGCACCAGCTTAAACTCCTGTCTGCTGATTTTCTCCTGTTCCAATTCCAATTCTTTTCTGAGTGCCGGCAATTTTGCATATTCAAGCTCTGATGCTGTCTCAAAATCATTATTAATCTTGGCTATTTCAGTCTGATTATTTAATTGTTCGATCTGTTCTTTGATCTTATGGACCTTTTCCAGTTCGTTTTTTTCATTATCCCACTGTGCCTTCTGCGCAGCAAATTCTGCTTTTTCATCTGCCAGTTCTTTCTGTAATTCTTGCAGTCGGTCCATACTCAGCTTATCTGTTTCTTTTTTAAGTGCACGCTCTTCTATTTCCATTTGAATGATTTTTCTGCGCAATTCATCTAGCTCTGTCGGCATCGAATCAAGCTCTGTCTTTATCAATGCACAGGCTTCATCTACAAGGTCAATTGCTTTATCCGGCAGAAACCGGTCCGAAATATACCGATTAGAGAGAACTGCTGCCGATACCAAAGCATGATCGGTAATCGCCACATGATGAAAATTCTCATATCGTTCCTTAAGACCTCTTAAAATGGAAATAGAATCTTCCACCGTCGGCTCATCAATGAGTACCGGCTGGAATCTACGTTCCAGTGCAGGATCCTTTTCTATATACTTGCGATATTCATCTAATGTCGTCGCACCAATACAATGCAATTCTCCACGTGCCAGCATCGGTTTTAACATATTTCCTGCATCCATTGCTCCATCAGTCTTTCCTGCACCTACAATGGTATGGAGTTCATCAATGAATAGCAAAATTTGTCCGTCACTGTTTTTTACATCTTCAAGAACTGCTTTCAAACGCTCTTCAAACTCACCACGATACTTTGCACCTGCAACCAACGCACCCATATCAAGTGAAAAGATTTTTTTATCCTTTAATCCGTCTGGAACATCACCAAGTACGATTCGCTGCGCCAATCCTTCGACTACAGCAGTTTTTCCAACACCGGGTTCTCCGATCAGTACTGGATTATTTTTGGTCTTTCTGGATAGGATTCTGATCACATTTCTGATTTCATTGTCTCTGCCGATTACAGGATCCAGCTCCTGATTTCTGGCGCGCTCTACCAACTCCTGCCCATATTTTTCAAGTGTATCATAGGTTGCTTCCGGATTATCACTTGTCACACGCTGGTTTCCACGTACAGTCGATAATGCCTGTAAAAAACGCTCACGATTAATCCCATATTCCTTCCATAATTCTTTGAGTCCCTCATTAGGGTACTTAAGCAGTGCAAGAAAGAGATGTTCAACTGAAACATATTCATCTCCCATTGGCTTAAGCTCGTCTTCTGCATGCACCAATGCCTTATTCAATGCCTGACCTATATATATATTTCCACCGGAAACTTTTGTCCTTTTGTTAAGTTTGTTCTCAACATTCTGACAAAAATGCTCTTTATTGATTTCCATTTTTTCGATCAGCTTAAGGATCAGGCTATCTTCCTGATGTAACAATGCGTAAAGCAAATGCTCCTGCTCTATTTCCTGATTACCAAATTCATATGCTATTTTTTCACAGTCATTCACTGCCTCTACTGATTTTTGAGTAAATTTATTTACATTCATAATGATGCCCTCCTATCTCATTACGTTGTTAATTTGCTGGTTTTTGGCTTTTCTTTATTTCGTAGTTTGTTGTGCACTGGTTCTCTTTGTTCCTCTTGTTCTACATGTAGTATAACACACATCTGTAGTTTGTCAACATTTTTTTTGAATATGATAGTCAAGGCACTTTTCACACAAAAATGGAGATGTGTATCTCGTCTCCACAAGACACACATCTCCATTTTGGCACCCTTTGGCTCTTTTTGCACTTTTTCAATCACCCAGTATACATCACATTAAAAATTAATCATCTGTCCCTGCGTGTTCCGAGTGCTCTATAAACTCAGTAAATTCCTCACTTGCTGCCTTCAGGCAGTTGATCAGTTTCGGATTAAATGCTCCGCATTCACCATTATAAATCATATCTAGTGCTATTTCCGGCAAATATGCTTTTTTGTAACAACGCTCATGAGTCAACGCATCGTAAACATCCGCTATTGATACGATTTGTGCCGAGATCGGAATCTCGTCTCCCACAAGTCCCTCCGGATAACCTCTGCCATCATATTTTTCATGGTGGTATTTTGCAATGTCCCTTGCACAGTCAAAGAACGCTGAACCATCAATAGGTTTGATTGCTTCGATCACATCATAGCCCCGCATCGAATGCGTTTTCATCAGCTCAAATTCTTCATTTGTCAAACGTCCCGGCTTTAGCAGTACACTATCCGGGATTGAAATTTTTCCTACATCATGCAGCGAGGATGCCGCGGTAATCATATTCGCCATTTCATCAGTAATCCCATATTCAGGATACATACTTTGTACATAAGATAATAAGATCTTCGTAAAATGCTTGATCCGAAATACATGCAGACCTGACTCCATGCTTCGAAATTCAACGACTGTACCAAGGGTATCAATGATACGATTATTGATTTCATTCAGCATACGTGATTTCGTGATCAGCTCCTCGGTCTGCTTTTTGATCAAACGCTCCTGCTCGTTTTTATGTTGAAACAGAGAAATGATATTCTGTACACGTTTCTTGGTCACACTCGCTTCAATAGGTTTTCCGATGATATCAGATACACCCAGTGTATATCCTATATCCCTCATTTTCCAAGAGCCATCCTCCGTGATCAGGATGACCGGAATCTGCTCGAGCATATTCCATTCTTTCATTTGCTTTACGACTTCAATTCCATTGACCTTTGGCATAATGATATCTAATAAAACCATAACCAGCGAATCCTGATACTTACGGATCATCTGTAATGCTTCTTCACCATCACATGCCTCCACAATTGCATATTCGTGTTTAAAAACTTCCTTTAATACAGCACGATTTACTTCGACATCATCAACAATTACGATTGTCTTCAATTCCATAAAGTCTCCATTCCGCACTAAATGGTGCCCGATGTATTTGGATACCTATTCATTCTCATACACATGATAACAATTTCTGCCTTCTTCCTTGGCAAGATACAAAGCCTTATCTGCTCTTTGAAATAAAGTCATATAATCAATTTTATCATGATCTGTAAATGCAAGACCTATACTACAGCTGAGCTGTACACTTTTTCCATCATGAACAAATTCTTTATTAATGGCAGAATTCAGATAACAAGCCCGTTTGATTGCCGTTTCCTTGCGAACGTCCTTCATAAATACAAGGAACTCATCTCCTCCGGTTCTGCCGATTATATCCTCTGAATCAAATATTTTTTGAAGCGTTTTTACAACAAACATAATGACTTCATCGCCAAACAGATGCCCAAAGGTATCATTTACATCTTTAAAATAATCTGTATCAATTGCAATCAAGGCATGTACATGATCTCCAAAGGTACGATACTGCTGCATATATTCTTCTATCGCTGTCTGCGTTGACACTTTATTTAGGATACCAGTCATCGGATCAAGCTGAATCTGCTTCATCAGCTCTTCCTGCTCTCTCTTTTCCTCCGTAATATCCTTAAGAATACCGAATACTTTAATCATCTGATGCTGTTTATCTTCAAAACTTGCATAATTTAAACGCACCCACAGATATTCCCCTGTCATAATTGTTGTCCGATATTCAATCGCCTGCTTAACAGGTCTGGTCAAAGCCTGTGAAAATTCTTTCTTAACATTGTCATAATCATCCGGATAAATAAAATCAGAAGACATGCCATCCTTCATAAAGTTTTTAACAACATTGATCTTCTCACGCTTACTAAATCTTAAATAAGTCATAATATCAGCTTTTACATCATAATCAATCTGAATCTCATCAATGGTTTCGCCGATCAGACGATTCCTCTCACGCTCCTCATAGAGCTTTTGATTGGCTCTGTTTAACTCATCCTGTATCAATTTTTGTTCTGTAATATCTGTAATCACAACATAATATTTCTTTCGACCATCATGGTCAGTAAATAATCTGGCTTTATGATAAATCCATAATAAAGAGTCATCCATAGAAAAACGGTTGGCCCGATAAGTAAGCTCTATCGTCTGATAATAAGGAAGCTGATTGTCAATCTGCTTCATCACTGCTTCTCTGTCATGTGTAGAAACCATCAGTTCAAATAAATTAAAATAGCGTTCCCTGAACTGACGCTCATCACAGTGAAACATGCTCAGTACACCTTTTCCAATATAGTCAAATTTACCCGTAATGACATCATAGCTGAATAATCCACCTACAATACTATCAAGCAGTAAATCCAATCGTAATCTGGTATCCTTCAGCTCGTTATGTAAAGCATTGTACTCGTTCCTCAATGCTTCGTAACTGTCTGTATGGAATTGACCTGCAAGTTTCTCTGGATTATTATGTTCCAATATGGCCATCCTCTCGTAAATACTCTTTCTTTCATTTTATCCATTCCGATCATAATCGTCAAGGTATTGCTGTTTCTTGACAAGTTTCCACAAAAAACTGTATACTTACTACATCTTATATTGGAGGTGTTCTATGTTCATCGGACGAACGAATGAATTAGTGGTACTTGATACTCTTTGGCAGCAAAAACCGACCTCCTGCATTCTTCTATACGGAAACAGATTCGTAGGTAAAACAACCCTGATCACTGAATTCTGTAAAGGAAAGAAGACTGTATTTTTTTCTGCGCTGCCATCCATTTATGACGATAATCTGACGGCCTTTTCAAAGGCTTTATTTTCCTGCATTGCACCTGCATTGTTTTCGCCGCCTGCATTACAGGATTTCGATACTGTTTTGCAGAATATACAGATTTTTTCACAAAAAGAACCTACTGTACTGGTCATTGATGACTTTTCTAATCTTTATCACTGTCATCCTGATTTTCTACGCCTGTTAGCCAATGTATTGGAACAAAAGCAACCTGTTTCAAAACTGATGGTTATTCTGGCTGATTCTTCAAATTCCTTTATGGAGAAAACAGTGATGTCCTCTCAAAGTCCTCTTTATGGTATTTATGATACATCCCTTCGCATAAGTGGCCTTAGTTACCGCGACTGTTCGCAGTTTTTTCCGCTCTACAGTCCTGAAGAAAATGCGATCATTTATGGAATGACCGGAGGCGTTCCGCTTTATTTAGAGTTACTGGATTCCGGTGCCGATTTAAAAACCAATATTATGAATGCATTTTTCACAAGACATGCCTGTTTTTCTGAATTTCCTACACTAATCCTGAAACAAGAGCTACGCGAACTGACCATTTATCATGCCATTTTCTCCTCGATCATTTCAGGAAGCTGCAGATTAAGTGAAATTGCAGACAGAGTTCATCTGGAAACAGGACTTTGCGTTAAGTATTTAAAGGCTCTTACTACAATGGGTCTGATCAAAAAGGAAACTCCGGTTGCATCAAAGGATCAGAAAAAAAGCTACTACACAATTTCTGATCTGATGTTCCGTTTTTACTATCGTTTTGTACCAGATAATAAATCCCATATCACATCCGGTCGTATCTTTCTCTCCTATCTGACTCTGATAGAAGACTATATTCCGGAATACATGGAACAGGTACTATTGGACATCGTGAAAGAATATTTTCTTCATTATGACCATCATCTCGTATTTGAAATCAATCAAATCGGATCCTATTGGTCAAAATCCTCTACAGACCATATTGATCTGCTTGCAACAGATATGACTAACACATACGGTCTTTTTGGCACGGTCAATTACTCTGGTGGACGTCCTATGGATATCAGCGATCTACAGGCCCTAATCGAAAAAAGCAAGGTAGTCACTACCATTGAACATCGCTGCTACTGTCTCGTAAACCGTAGTGGTTTTACAAACGTTCTAATTAATAAAGCTGCAGAAGACGGTGTCATCCTTTTGACACTTCCACAGCTCTATCATGAAACTTAGTCACATGCTACTCATCTGAACTGATTTCAGTCAGAAAGTCACTCTTTTTCAAAAATAACCAAATAAGTCATTTCTGTTTTTGAAATTTCCCATTTTTCTATCAGCCGGTACTGATTTTTTGCTGCACACGGAATTGCGAGTGGCAGATCATGCGTCAGCATCAGAATGCGCCCTCTTTTTGTAAGAACCAAGGATGCTGTTCCAAAAAATGAAATATAAAGTTCACGAATGGACTCCTGCGTCACATAGCCGCATGCATAAGGCATATTTGTAAAAATCTCATCAAACAGATATTCATGTTTAAAATCAAAAAAGTCACGATTAATATAATGAATGACCTGACCTGCTGCCTCTGTATTTTCTCTTGCTTTTAGAATTGCTTCTTTTGAACTGTCGATTCCATATGACGTATTTGCCTTTATAACCTTTTGTCGTTCGATTAACATCGTGCCGACCCCACAAAATGGATCCAGCACCTGTGCGTCAGATATCATATAGTCAGATGCCAGCTGCACAAGTAATGCCGCGTTCACAGGCTTAATACTAGACGACAGATACTCCTTTCGATATTCAAAACGATCGTCCTTTATTGTATATAATTTAAGAAGTACATTAAATGTATGTTCCTTGTTTTCAATCAGTCGTATTTCAAACTCATAATGAGAGGTCGAATTTAAAAGTGTCCTTCCCGATAATTCTTCTATTCCTCGGCTTAATTTCTTTGTAAAAGTACTTTTCTCATCAAGTGTCATGTGACTCTTTACTTCCAGACGGAAATAATAAGGAGGTGTCCCATCATGTGTTCTCTTGATAAACGCTAAAAGATCAGAATGAGCAATTCGTTCTGCTGCCTTTTGGGGATCGCTCTCACATACCTTCATTCCCGGTATTACAAATAGAAGTTCGCGATAAGTACGAAGTGGCAATAAGTCCACAAGTCTTTTGGTTAAAACTCTCACTCCCGCTGCAAATGGTAGGAATTCTGCATGTTCATCCACCTGCTCAATCTGATTCTGCAGCACATACAGGTATTGTTTATTCGTCATAAAAATGCATTCCGTCTGCACATCAGTTCCATGATATCGATGACGTTTCATTCCTTCTTTCAAAATAATCAAATCATTTAAGCATTGTAATTCTTCTTCAATATGCTTTTTATTATCTGCGCTAAGTTCCTCTCCAAGCAGCTTCTCCCTGCACTCCTTAAATAAAGGCAGATAGTCTTTGTAATCCAGTGATTTAACTGCCTTTAAATATGAGGTTTTCACAAATCTTTGTGTTTCAGCCTGATAGGCGTCAAGCAGAGGCGACAGAAAGGATTGCAGTGCCAAGTCTCCGATCAGAAGCGCTACATTTTTTCTGGTCTTTGCATCCTCATCTGTAAGTAGGCAAAGCATCGACTCTTTCTCTTGAATCAGGCGCCTTTTAAGCTCTCTTTTTTCCACTGTATTTGTATTCTTAATTTCCTGTCTTAATCTGCTTAAATTCTGTCTGACATCAATTCCCTGCAGAACAGCTTCAATTGTACTCATTTCACTCATTTAAAATCCTCATTTTTCTGTTGTATTTCTGTATTTTTTTATTCTTGTCAGAACATGACGTTCAAACATGGTAAATAGAAATGGATAAACCACCTGAATCAGAATGGTCACCATAAAAAGCTGTACAGCAGTTTTCCATTGCTCTGTAACCAGAGACTGTAAATAATGAATCAACGTTTTATTTATCATCAATAATAACGCGGTTCCTACAAGAAAACGCAATAGCTTTAACTTCTTGGACACATCCATGCTGAATTTAATAAAACGAAATTCTATAAACCAGCCAATCGCAGAGCCAATCAACGCTGCCGCTGCTGAAAAACAGTCTGTCATCATATTCTCCGGATCAACTAGTAATTGACCACTTACATAATCCAGTGGATAACTTTTATATCTTGCAAATATAAACAATACAGCGGCAAAGCCGACTGCGCAAAGCATGATCAGCCAGTCACGTTTGGGATGCTTTAGAAACCATTCACAAAGATGATGTGTCATCCAAAGAGCAAGCACGCCGACCAATGCACCCACCACTACATCCTGTGGCGTATGCACACCCAGATAGTTCCTTGCAAAAGCAAATAATAACGCTAATATAAAACATGGGATCATCAGCCACTTTCGTTTGCGATACCACCATCCAAGTCCGCCATATATCGTCACCGCAGTCATCGTATGACCACTGGGAAAGGAATAGCCTGACGCCCCCTCCAGCACTGCCTTAACAGGATGAATCTTACTAGAACGTATCCATGGACGATAAATACAAAATGTATTTTTGATAAACTGATTGATCACATAGCCTAAATTATAGGAAAACAGCAGATATACTCCGGCATTTTTATTGACACTCCAATAAATCAAAGCGATGAGAACGATCGTCCCTTTGCCCACATTAAAATTCGTCAAGGCAATAAAAAACTGATCCAGTACCCCTGCGGACGATTCTCTTAATTCCTGCAGCCATAATAAATATTGTATGTCCATATCTATTCTCCATTCTCTTTATTCGTCGCTTTACTAACCAATTGCAAAATTTCATTCGTCTCTGTCCTGCGCCCAGACAAGTGCGCAGCGGACCGCACGTTTCCACCCTTTTAGAAGCTGTTCACGTTCTTCCTCCTTCATAGATGGCGTAAATCTCAGTCCCAGCTGCCAGTTGGCTTTGATTTCATCACGATCCTTCCAGTAGCCACATGCAAGGCCTGCCAGATAAGCAGCTCCGAGTGCTGTCGTCTCGATGCATTGAGGACGATCGACCAGTGTTCCGACCATGTCTGACTGAAACTGCATCAAAAAGTCATTTGCACTGGCTCCTCCATCGACCTTCAGTGCCTTTAAATGAATCCCTGAATCTTCTTCCATGGCACATAAGACATCATATGACTGATAGGCAATCGACTCGAGTGTTGCTCTGATAAAATGCTCCTTCTGGCAGCCTCTGGTCAAGCCTACGACAGTTCCCTTTGCATATTGATCCCAATAAGGAGCACCAAAGCCTGTAAAAGCAGGCACTACATAAACTCCGTTTGTATCAGGCACATTGATTGCATACTCTTCTGACTGGGAAGCTGATTTAATCATACGCATGCTGTCTCGCAGCCATTGAATGGACGCGCCTGCGACGAAAACACTGCCCTCTAATGCATACTCCACCTGATCACTGACGCCTGCCGCTATAGTTGTCAGTAGTCCATGTCCGGATCTGATCACATTTCTCCCTGTATTCATCAATAAGAAACAGCCTGTTCCATATGTATTCTTTGCTTCACCTGGTTCGAAGCAGCACTGACCAAATAACGCTGCCTGCTGATCACCAGCTGCACCTGCGATCGGTATTTCGCCACCGAGCACATTTCGATCTGTCTTCCCATATATACAGCTGGATGGTTTTACCTGCGGAAGCATACTGCGTGGAATATTAAAGTAGGATAACAGTTCCTCATCCCAGCATAAGTCATGAATGTTAAACAGCATCGTTCTCGACGCATTGGTATAATCCGTTACATGAGTGACTCCTTTGGTCAAATTCCAGATCAGCCACGTATCCACTGTTCCAAACAAGAGATCACCTTGTTCTGCAAGTTCCCTTGCACCTGGTACATGCTCTAAAATCCAGACAATCTTTGTTGCTGAAAAATAAGCATCTGGGATCAATCCGGTCTTATCCGTTACGACTTCCCCAAGACCGTCTGCAACCAGCTTATCTATTAGATCTGCAGTACGTCTGCACTGCCAGACGATCGCAGGATAAACAGGTTCACCGGTATGTTTGTTCCATACAATAGTGGTCTCTCTTTGATTGGTGATTCCGATACTGTTAATTTGTTCCGGTCCTACTCCTAATAATGCCATAGCCTCTGTCGCAACAGATAATTCGCTTGACCATATTTCCATTGGATTATGCTCTACCCAGCCAGGTTTTGGATAGCTTTGTGAAAACTCTTTTTGCGCTATGCTGCATATCTTTCCTTCATGATCAAATAAGATACATCTGGAACTTGTTGTCCCCTGATCGAGAGCCATTACATATTGATTCATCTTACGCCTCCTTCTCCCATCACTCGATTGTCTTTGTCGCGATTACATCGACTTTGGTACCTGCAATATCCGAAACGATTACCTCTCCTATATAAACCGGTGCTTCCACCGTAATTCCTTTAAGGATCTCCATGCATTCCATGATCTGATGCTTTGGAATGTCTGTCCTTGTCCTCACAGAAAGAAGCTTTCCGTTGTTGACCGGAACAGTCGAAGTTACTATTCTTCTTGGATCTGTCACTTCTTTTCTGGCATACTCCTCACCGGTTTTACAAGTATTACCTGTTACAGTAATCTGATCCGGTGTTGCACCATTCGGAATTGTTACAGATAGCTGACATCCCTTTGGACAGCCAATGCACAACATCTCACGTACATCCATTTACCTATACCTCCTCGCTCTTCTGAATTCATTCCGACAATTGCGAAACTCATAATCCTCAAAACAGATTTCATTTATTTCTCTGCTTCTGGTTGACTGATATATGCAGCTGCAAAGGCTCCCGCCTTGTCTGCCTCTTTTGATACATGATCAACCAGATCGTGTACATGCAGGACATTTCCACATGCAAAAACACCCGGATGACTCGTCTGTAGATGATCATCTACGACAGGGAGTGATGTTTTCGGATCAAATTGTATGCCTAGACCTGCCGATAACTCATTCTCCGGGATCAACCCAACTGACAAAAGTAATGTATCACAGGGAATATATTCCTGTGTTTCAAGAATCGGTTTGAGTGATTCATCCACTTTCGCGATCGTAACACCACAAAGCCGCTCTTTTCCATGAATATCAACAACCGTGTGATTTAATAACAGCGGAATATGAAAATCATCCAGACACTGGACAATATTTCGCTTAAGTCCGCCTGATTTTGGCATAATCTCTGCTACAAGTTTTACCTTTGCACCCTCAAGTGTCATTCTGCGTGCCATGATCAGACCGATATCACCGGATCCCAGAATCACGACTTCACGCCCCGGCAATTTCCCTTTTATGTTTACATAATACTGTGCCGTTCCAGCTGTATAAATTCCTGCTGGTCGATATCCCGGAATATTCAGTGCACCTCGTGTACGCTCACGGCATCCCATTGCCAGGATAATTGCCTTGGCCTCTATCTGAATGATTCCCTGTTCACGGTTCATAGCTGTTACGTTTTTTGATTGATCGATATCTACCACCATCGTATCAAGCAAATATTCGATTTTAGTCTGCTTGACACGCTCAATATATCGAGCTGCGTATTCCGGTCCTGTCAGCTCCTCTTTGAACGTATGAAGCCCAAACCCATTATGAATGCACTGGTTAAGTATTCCACCTAATTCCAGATCCCTTTCAAGGATCAGTACTTCCTTTACGCCTGCTTCATATGCTGCTAATGCAGCAGCAAGTCCTGCCGGTCCGCCTCCGATAATCACAAGATCCTTCTTCATTGCTCTGACCTCCCTGTATCCTCTGTCACATTCGATAATGAATCTTTATTATCCTCACACAACAGATAGGAACCGCCTCCTGATTTTGTGACCTGAAATGGCGAAAGCCTAAGCTCTCTTTCAAGTATTTCATGTACCTTTGGGGAACAAAAGCCTGCCTGACAGCGTCCCATGCCAGTTCTGGTGCGACGTTTCACTCCATCTAATGTAGTCGCTCCAAGTGGGCGGTGAATAGCGTCTAGGATTTCACCCTCTGTAACCATCTCACATCTGCAGATTACTCTTCCATATGCTGCATCCTTTTTAATCTGCTCCTGCTGCTTAGACAATGACGCCGTTGCCATATGAAAAATCCCCTTACGTGTTTCGCGAAAGTCTTGCTTTGGCTCTAATCCTAATGAATCCCTGACCAATGCAGCAATATACTCGCCGATTGCCGGGGCCGCACTTAATCCGGGTGAAGAAATACCTGCAACCTCAAAAAATCTACTGGCTTCTTTTGATTCTTCCAAAATAAAATCACCGCCGGATTCATGCGCACGCAGACCTGCAAAAGAAGTAATCACCTGCTTAAGTGGTAAGGAATTTACACTCTGTGCTCCCTGACTTAAAATATCCTGTATTCCATGACTGCTTGTACTGATATCGTCTTTTGATTCCTGCTCATTTGCATTCGGTCCGACTAAAAGATTCCCATGTACCGTTGGAGTCACCAATACACCTTTTCCTTTTTCGGTAGGAAGTCTGAATATCGTATGCGCAACAAGTTGTCCTGCCTGTTTATCAAACAGACAGTACTCACCCTTTCTCGGTATGATATTAAGAGGCGTCTTACATACCATCTGATGGATCAGGTCTGCATAGACTCCCGCAGCATTTACGACAGCTCTTGATGAAAATGTTCCTGTTGTCGTTTTCACACAGTATAGTTCCGATTCTCTTTGTATATCTGTTACCTGTGTTCCAAATTTGAATGTCACCCCATTCTCATAAGCATTTTCTGCTAATGCAATGGTCAGCTCAAACGGACACACAATCCCACCCTCCGGAGCATATAACGCAGCAACCGCCTGCTCATGAATATTTGGTTCTAAGTGCCTAAGCTCATCCTGTTCGATAATCCTTAAATTTCTGACTCCATTCTGGATTCCCTGATCTAGCAGCCTATTAAGTTCCGGCCGCTTTTCTTCATCAAAACACAGTACTAGTGATCCATTCTTTTGATAGGAAAAATCCAAAGTCTTTGACAGTTCTTCCATGATCCGGCTGCCACGCACATTCATCTGTGCCTTAAGCGTTCCCGGTTTCGCATCATGTCCGGCATGCACAATTCCACTGTTCGCTTTTGATGTCCCCTCACACAGGTCAGCATGTTTCTCTATTAGCCCCACCTTTGTCTGATATCGTGATAATTCTCTGGCGATCGCGCATCCGCATACGCCTCCGCCGATTATGATTACATCGTACATACTTCTCCTTTGCCGGTCCTGGCACTCAGACCTTCACAGTTCCTGCCAGAATATTTTTATAATCCTCCAGATTCTTTTTCAAAAGAGTCGGGGTGTCCAGATGGTAAGGACATTTTTTCTTACATTGTCCACAATTGATGCACTCCTCTATTTTCATCATCATTTTTTGTGCATCTTCTGTGAGAAAGCTCTCTGACGGTGCACGTCTGATCAGCTGGATCATTCTGGCACAGGTTCTGATCTCAATTCCCTTCGGACATGGCATGCAATAGCCACAGGATCTACAGAATTCACCGATTAGTTCCTTCTGATCCTTCTCGATCACAGCTCTCAATTCATCATTCAATACCGGAGGATTTTTTATATAAGAAATAAATTCATCTAATTCACTTTCTTTTTGGACTCCCCAGATCGGGAGTGCATGATCATACTGCAGCTGCCACGCGTATGCCGCTGCCGAATTGGTGATCAGTCCGCCCGACAACGCTTTCATGGCAATAAAACCAACATTCTTTTCTTTACATAGATTTACAAGTTCGATTTCTTCATCGATTGCCAGATAGCAAAACGGATACTGAACTGTATCATAAAGCCCTGACTGCGCAGCTTCTTTAGCGATATCAACCCGATGGCTTGTCAAACCGATAAAGCGAATCTTTCCTTGCTTTTTTGCCTCCAGCATGGCTTCATAAAGCCCGCTGCCGTCTCCAGGTCTCGGGCAAACCGCTTTATTGTGAAACTGGTAAATATCTATATAATCTGTGTTCAGACTGCGCAGACTAGTCTCAAGCTCTTCCCAAAATGTGTCCGGTGTCTGACACATAGACTTTGTAGCAAGATGAATATGATTTCTGACATCGCTAAGTGCTCTTCCGATCTTTTCTTCACTGTCACTATAAGCATGTGCTGTATCATAAAAAGTAATACCTGCATCATATGCTTTTCTTAATAGTTTTGCTGCTTCTTCATAAGAAATCCGCTGAATCGGCAATGCACCAAATCCGCTTTTTTCTGATTGAATTAATGTACATCCTAATGTTACCTGTGGCATGCGTCCACGACCTTTCTTTTTGCTTTCTACCATTATACCAAATCAAAACCTTTATAGGAACAAATTCTTTCTCTGTCTTTACACTTGTACAGACAGTCTTTTTCATGTATAATTCAGAACGAATCTATCAAGGCAATATAGGGGGGAAATGTAATGTTAAAAAAAATACTGAACCATATCTTTATTGACGGTCTGTCAGGAATGGCATTCGGACTGTTTGCAACATTAATCATTGGTACCATCATCAAGCAGCTTGGCAGCTTTATCGGCGGTGACATTGGGGCTTTTATTGTACTCTTTGGTCAAATGGCATCTTCACTCACCAGTGCCGGAATCGGTGTCGGTGTCGCATGCAAATTTAAAGAAAGTTCACTTGTGACTTTGTCCGCAGTAACTGCCGCTATGATTGGTGGTTATGCTGGAAAAATAATAGCAGGCACTGTATTTGTTGATGGGGTAACAACACTCGCCGGTCCGGGCGAACCACTTGGTGCATTCGTTGCCGCCATGGCAGCGATTGAAATCGGCCATCTTGTATCGGGAAAAACGAAGCTTGATATCATTATCACACCTTTTTGCGGAATTGTATCCGGTTCTATCGTTGGTCTGTTAGTTGGACCTCCCATCAGTGCTTTTATGACAACTCTTGGTTCTATCATTAACTGGGGCACAGAGCAGCAGCCATTTCTCATGGGAATTGTCGTTTCTGTATTAATGGGAATGATCCTGACACTTCCGATCAGCTCAGCAGCACTTGGCATCGTTCTGAATCTAAGTGGACTCGCAGCAGGTGCGGCAACAGTGGGATGCTGTTGTAATATGATAGGTTTTGCTTTTGCAAGCTATAAAGAAAATAAGACAGGGGGATTATTGGCGCAAGGTATTGGTACGTCTATGCTTCAGGTACCTAATATTATGAAAAAGCCGATCATCTGGCTGCCTGCCATCATTGCAAGTGCAGTCCTTGGACCTGTTTCCACCCTTTTATTTAAAATGACAAGTAATGCAACCGGCTCCGGAATGGGAACTGCCGGACTCGTTGGTCAGATCATGACCTGGCAGGTCATGACCCAGACTGAATCCGGCAGCATGGTTTTGATTAAAATCCTGATATTACATTTTATCCTTCCAGCCATCATTGCACTTTTCGTTTCTACTTTTATGCGTAAGCGCGGCTGGATCAAGGATGGGGATATGAAGCTTGAACTCCAAGGGAAATAGTACGATTAAAATGCCTGTTCCAGATCTTCAATAATATCATCTATATGTTCAAGTCCAATCGAAAGACGGATTGTGTTTTTTCCGATCTTCTGCTCTTTAAGCTCGTCATCATTCAGCTGCGAATGTGTAGTGCTTGCCGGATGAATGACGAGAGACTTGGCATCTGCCACATTTGCAAGCAGTGAAAAAATCTTAAGCTTATCTATAAACTCTTGCGCTTCTTTTTCTCCACCTTTGATGTTAAAAGTAAAGATAGAAGCTGCACCATTCTTAAAGTATTCCTGATAGAGCGCATGATGCGGATGATCCGTTAGAGACGGATGATTTACGCTTTCTACCTTGTCATGATGGGCCAGATAATCTACCACCTTAAGTGCATTTTCTACATGCCTTTCCACGCGTAAGGATAAACTCTCCAAACCCTGTAAAAAGATAAATGCATGTACAGGAGATAACGTCGCTCCTGTGTCTCTCAGTAAAATGGCACGAATCTTGGTGACAAACGCTGCCGGTCCTACTGCCTTTGTAAAGCTGATGCCATGATAGCTTGGATTCGGCTTCGTCAGTGATGCGAATTTTCCGCTTGCTTCCCAGTCAAACTTACCACTGTCTACAATGACACCTCCAATTGCAGTACCATGTCCACCTATAAATTTGGTTGCTGAATGTACAACGATATCTGCTCCGTACTCAATCGGTCTTAATAAAAATGGAGTCGCAAAGGTATTATCTACCACAAGTGGAATGCGATGTGCATGTGCGATTTTGGCCACTTTCTTTAAGTCAATCAGTGTCGCATTTGGATTTCCAATGGTCTCTACGAAAATTGCCTTCGTATTTTCCTGAATAGCATGTTCAAAGCTGCCCTCTTCATCTGGATCCACAAAGGTTGTCGTGATCCCATATTGTACAAGTGTATGTGCTAACAGATTATACGTACCGCCGTAAATCGTCTGTGCTGATACGATGTGATCTCCTGCCTGTGCCAGATTCTGAATCGTGTAAGCCACGGCTGCTGCCCCTGATGCCACTGCAAGTGCTGCCACACCACCTTCCAAGGCTGCTATTCTTCTTTCGAAGATATCCTGTGTGGTATTCGTCAGACGTCCGTAGATATTGCCCGGATCAGTCAATCCAAATCTTGCTGCAGCATGTTCGCAGTTCTTAAAAACATACGATGTTGTCTGATAAATAGGTACTGCTCTTGCATCCGATACCTGATCAGGTTCCTCCTGTCCGATATGTAACTGCTTTGTTTCAAATCTCCATTCTCTTTTTTCACTCATAATTCTGCCTCCTACGTCATTTTTTTTCCATTCAATTGTTTTCCTATCGGTTTAGTATGGTTTGTAGGTATAAAAATAACATAGTGGCGAATCTTTGTCAACGTCTTTTTATAAAAAATGTTCAATTCTTGTTTTAATAATAGGTCCGAACATAACAGCTATGAGGATTTTAATCATGTCAAATGGGAAAAAGGGAATCACTCCGACAGTGAGTGCCTGATCAAAAGACATTCCGCTCTGAAAGGACAACCATGCTGTTCCAAATATGTATAATACAATCGTACCAATAAACATTCCTAAAGCATGTAGCCATTTTTTATCTGCAAATCGATCAACAAAGAAGCCTGAAATCAATGCAAGAAAAATAAATCCGATCAGATATCCGCCCGTCGGGCCAAACAGCTTCCCTGCACCGCCCTGAAAACCAGAAAATACAGGTAGACCAACCAAGCCAATCAATAAATAGATGACACAGCTTACGGATGCCTTTTTTCCACCGATCAAAACAACAAACAGGCAGATGGCAAGATTCGTAAATGAAATAGGGATGACTCCGATTGGTACAGATAATGGTCCTAATACACAAAGTAACGCCGCCATTAAAGCAACAATCGTAATCATTTTTAAAGATGGATTTTTCATCGATTATATCTCCAATTATATGATCATTTAAAAAATAAACTGTACAAGTAACATATAGAAAACCGTAGCACCGCCAATGCTTAAGAGTACATTGCCTTTCCATTTATGGATCAACACTAAAAATACGATGGCGATCGCCTCTGGGATACCAAAAGGTGAGTGCGTTACAGAAACGTCTTTTAGACAATATACAACCAGCAGTCCCATCATAGCCGGTGGAAGTACACTTCCGAGATAGGTTATGATAGATGGGGGGTTTTTCGTCTCCGGGAATAAAACAAATGCTGTAAAACGTGTGATCATGGTTCCAAGCGCAATCACAAGGATCATGATCATGGTCTGACCTGCTGTTAATGTCATGGTGCACCTCCTTGCTCTGATTTCGGACGAATTGCAAGTAGTACAACAAGAATGATCACCATGGACGGAATAACAAAATTATCCCTTTTGAACAACAGCAGTCCGAACATTGTACTTAGAATTCCTATGATACCAAGTTTCCAGTTTTCATGTTTTTTCATCTGTTCTAAAAACAGAACAACAAACAATGCTGTCAGTACGAAATCCATTCCTTTTGTATTGAATTTCACAAATTCACCTGCAACTCCACCCAAAAAGGAGCCGAACACCCAATAGAAATAGTCTAGAGCGGAAATAATAAAATAGAAATATTTGCGGTCAATTCCTTCTGGTACTTCTACACTCGATACAATGGAAAATGTTTCATCACACATGGTATAGATCAAGAAGGGACGCACCTTGCCCAGTCCACGATATTTATCGAGTAAAGAAACTCCATAAAATAAATGTCTGGCATTTACCATCAAGCTCAGGATAAAAGCCTGCGCCGGAGAAAATATAGTCGTTAGCAGCGTGATTGCAACGAACTGCATACTCCCGCAAAATGCAATTGCGCTCATTAAAACTGCCCATATCACATTGTATCCCTTTGTCTTCATGAGTACTCCATAAGCGATTCCTAATACCAGAAATCCGGCTAGAACAGGGAGGGTGTGGGGAAAGGCAGCTTTTAATGTTGTTATAAACTTATTTTTTCTCATTTGTCAGGACTTCTTTCAACTTCAATAGAAAAATAATAGCATATTATCAAATGAATTCCTAGTCTTTTTCATTTCCTGTTCCCTGGTAGCACAGACTGCCTCCGGCCTCCCCTGCAAAAGGTCCCAGTTCGATCATCCAGTCGCTGTTTTGAACAAACTGTTTATTATGTTCAATTGCAACAACCGTATTTCCATCATCAATCAGCTTCTGGATCAGCTTAAGAATCAGTTCAATATCTGAAAAATGAAGTCCTGTCGTCGGTTCATCAAATAAATAGAGACTGTTTTGACTTTTTTTACTCATAAGCTGCTTTGACAATTTTAGTCTG
>JAAYYM010000111.1 GCA_012515365.1 Clostridia bacterium | reverse complement strand
GAATGTTATCCACTACATGCATGATAAATATTGCTATGAGAGAGCACAGATGGCTCTGCATGACAGAGATGTACTTCGTTACTTCGCAACAGGTATTGCAGGACTTTCAGTTGTAACTGACTCTTTATCAGCAATCAAATATGCTCAGGTTAAGGCAATCAGAGATGAAGATGGCGTTATTGTAGATTTTGAAACAACAGGAGATTTCCCTAAGTATGGTAATGATGATGATCGTGCAGATGAAATTGCACAGATGATCGTTTCTAAATTCATGACAATGCTTAGAAGACACCACACATACAGAAATGGTTTCCCTACAATGTCTGTATTAACAATTACTTCAAATGTAACTTACGGTAAAGCTACAGGTAACACACCTGATGGACGTAAAAAAGGACAGCCATTTGCTCCAGGTGCTAACCCAATGCATGGTCGTGATACTCATGGTGCAGTAGCATCTCTGTCATCAGTATCAAAACTTCCATTCAATGATGCTCAGGATGGTATTTCAAATACCTTTACTATTATTCCTGGAGCTCTTGGAAAAGAAGATCAGATCTTTGCAGGTGATATCGAAATCGACCTTAATAAATAAGATCGCTGAATAAGCAGAAAGAAACAGGTGAAGGTAATCTATGGAAAAAGAAAAAATGATCGATGACATCGTTGCTATGCTGGATTCATCCGTAAGCAATGGCGTAGGACATTTAAATGTTGAAGTAGAATCTACCACAGATGAATCGGTACGAAATGTTGAAACTATGGGATGTACGGATTGTTCCAGAACCCCATTGGCGTGCAGTGTACCTACATTACACCAAGGATTAGAAGATTATGAATAATTGTGGCAGCTTAGTCACATTTCATACAAATTAAAGGAGGATGAATATCATGGCAGCAAATGCAGCTCAGGTTAATAACTTAGTATCATTATTAGATGGTTATGCAACAAAAGGTGGACATCATTTGAATGTTAACGTGCTCAACAGAGAAACATTACTTGACGCACAGCAGCATCCGGAAAATTACCCACAGTTAACAATCCGTATCTCAGGATATGCAGTTAACTTCATTAAGTTGACTCCGGAACAGCAGAATGACATTATTACACGTACATTCCATCAGTCAATCTAAGTTATAGATAATATTACAAATGTTATTTTAAAACCGTACATGTTCTGATGAAAATCAGAGATGTACGGTTTTTTATATGATTCTGTGAAATTAAAAAAAGTAAACGTTTTCGAGACATCTTGTTTTGTTGCAAAGATAACTCTAATGTGGTAAATTATAGAAGATATGGACTCATGAGGAAGGGGAGAATTCCTTTGAGTTCTGTCAAAGAAAATAAAATCGCGGCTTTCAAAGAAGGTTGTGAGTATAATGAATGGAGCGGGGAAAATGGATATCAAAAAACTGTTTGAGGAAGCACGTAAACAAAAATGCTCTGATCTGCATATTACGGCAGGAACAGCATTGGCAACAAGACGTTTTGGCGAATTAAAGGTATTAGAAGGTAAAAATGATTATATTCCTACGATTGAAGAGTCTGAAGCAATGATTCTTTCTATGTTGACGAACGAACAGCGTGCACATGTAATGGCAGGTAACGATCTTGACGTCGGAACGATGCTCGAGGATGGTTCTCGTATCAGAGCGAACGTCTATCATCAGCGGAATCATCTGGCAGCAAGCATTCGTCTGCTGGAGGGTGTGATTCCGACACTGGATGAATTGGGATTTCCTAAAAGCATAGAAGAGCTTTCCGAACTGCCAAGCGGTCTTGTACTTGTTACCGGTCCGACTGGATGTGGAAAGAGTACAACGTTAGCTTCTATGATCGAACATATCAATCATACACAGAAAAGACATATTATAACGATTGAAGATCCTATTGAATATATCTTCTTACATGAGAAAGCAATGATTCACCAAAGAGAGGTTGGAAAGGACGTTGTAGATTTTGCGACTGCCCTTCGTTCTGCTTTAAGAGAAGATCCGGATGTAATCATGGTAGGAGAGATGAGAGATTATGAAACCATTTCTGCAGCTATCACAGCGGCTGAAACAGGACATCTGGTGCTGGCTACCCTTCATACAACTAGTGCTGCCCAGACTGTTGAGCGTATTATCGATGGATGTCCAATCGATGTACAGAATCAGATCAGAACACAGTTAGCAAATGTGCTGCGTGCAGTTATCACACAGAGACTGATCCGTCGTGAGGATGGAGAGGGTCGTGTTGCTGCTTCAGAGCTTTTGTTAAATAATAATGCGGTATCTAATCTGATCCGTGATAATAAAGTATTTCAGATTCCAAATACCATTCAGTCAAACTTGTCAAATGGTATGTATTCATTAAACTATGACCTCATTCGTCTTGTGAAAAGTCGTGTGATCACGGTGGAGCAGGCTAAGAGATATTCTCCAGCCCCAAATGAATTAAGCAGACTGTAAAGTTGACTGTTCATCAATTTCATATTATAGTGTTATTTGCAAGGGGAGCTCACAAAAGTGAGCTGAGAGTAAGCTGTGTGGCTTAGACCCGAAACCTGATTTGGATAATGCCAACGTAGGGAAATAGCGAATGATATTGCGTATTCGGTGATTCTCCGTGTGGGAATCACCTTTTTTGCGTCCGGCAAAGTTGGAGCGCACTACCACGAAGGCGGAAAGGATGGAAACATGATAAAAGAATGTTTCAAAAATGTACGAAAGAACTGTCCTTTGGTACACAATATTACAAATTATGTGACAGTTAATGATGTGGCTAATATGATACTGGCCTGTGGAGGAAGCCCGATTATGTCGGATGATATCAATGAGGTCGAAGAGATCACTGGGATCTGCGGAGGCCTGAATATTAATATCGGTACACTGAATCAACAGACGATTCTCGCCATGAAGCAGGCAGCAAAGAAGGCAAAACAGCTTCACAAGATCACATTACTTGATCCTGTTGGGGTTGGTGCAAGTAAACTTAGAACCAATACGGCACTAGAGCTGATTAACAGTATTCATTTTGATGTTATCAAAGGAAACGCATCGGAAATCAATGCCTTGATTATGGGCAGTCAAAAAACAAGAGGTGTTGATGCATGTAAAGAAGATATTCCGACAGAAGACCAGCTTGATTTTGTCATCATAAGAATGAAGGAATATGCAAAACAAACAGGGAGTATCATTGTTATGACAGGAGAAATAGACCTGATCGCAAATGAAAACAGATGTTATGTTGTGAGAAATGGAGAAAAAGAGATGCAGAGTATTACTGGAACAGGATGTCAGCTTGCGGGTCTGATGAGCGCGTTTTTGATTGCTAACAGTGATCATCTTATGGAAGCAGCACTTTCAGCGGTCTGTTTAATGGGGCATGCAGGAGAACAAGCCTTATTAAATATGCAGCCATCTGATGGGAATGCAACATATCGTAATCGCATCATCGATGCTGTGTATCATATGACTCCGGATGAGTTGGAAAGGGGAGCACGATATGAAATTCGATAAAAAACAGATGTTATTATATGCCGTTACAGATCGGACCTGGACAGGAGAAGAAACACTTTTAGAGCAGGTAAGACATACACTTGACGGAGGCATTACCTGTTTACAGCTGCGTGAAAAAAATATGTGTAACGATGAACTGATACAGGAAGCAAAAGAAGTAAAAAAACTGTGTAATGAATATGCTGTTCCTTTTATCATAAATGATTATGTCAATGTGGCTCGTCTGATAGATGCGGATGGGGTTCATGTCGGGCAGGCGGATATGAATGCAGCAGATGTAAGGGCATATGTTGGACAGGATAAGATCCTGGGGGTATCCGTGCAGACCATAGAGCAGGCGATCAAGGCAGAGCAAAGCGGAGCGGATTACCTTGGCGTCGGAGCTATGTTTGGAACAAATACAAAGCCTGATGCGGTCGACGTCAGCCTTTTGGAACTTCAAGAAATCTGTGCGGCTGTGAAGATACCGGTCATTGCAATAGGCGGAATTAATATAGACAATGTATCACTTCTTAAAGATACAGGGATTTGTGGAGTGGCAGTCATCAGTGCACTTTATGCAAAAAAGGATATTGAGCAGGCAACTAAAGATATGAGAAAGCAACTGGAACTATCATTAGGAGATATCTGATGAAGAAATTAAAAACAGTATTGACAATAGCGGGAAGTGACAGCAGTGCAGGAGCAGGAATCCAGGCAGATCTAAAGACGATGCTTGCAAATGGTGTCTATGGGATGAGCGTGATCACGGCTTTAACTGCACAGAATACAACAGGAGTATCAGATATCTATGAAATTCCTGCGGACTTTGTCAAAAAACAAATCAATTGCATCTTTAACGATATTGTTCCCGATGCGGTTAAGATAGGAATGGTATCATCCAGAGAAGTAATAGAGGCAATTTGTGATCAATTTTCCTTTTATCATCCGAAGAATGTTGTGATTGATCCGGTAATGGTATCGACGAGTGGTACACGTCTGTTGACAGAATCAGCATATGAAGGCCTGGGTCAGTTGTTTTCCTACGCACTTCTTTTGACACCGAATATTCCAGAAGCTCAATTGCTGGCAGAATACGCTATCGCAGGGAAAAAAGACATGGAAACGGCTGCAAAAATGATTTCCACAAAATATCACTGTGCTGTCTTGCTAAAAGGCGGACATGATGTTGTGAATGCCGATGATGTCCTATATACCGGGCAGAGGTTTGAATGGATCTGTGGAGAACGCATTGACAATAAGAATACGCATGGAACTGGGTGTACCTTGTCGAGTGCTGTGGCAGCATATCTAGCAAAGGGATTTGATCTGCTAAAAGCAGTCAGATATGCAAAACAGTATCTGGAAGGTGCGATCAGATCAGGACTTGATCTGGGAATGGGAACGGGCCCGCTGGATCATGGATATTATATGAATCAAATTAAGGAGCGGAATAGATTATGAGCAAATATCATACACAAATGGAGGCAGCAAGAAAAGGCATTGTAACAAGGGAGTTGTCTGTTGTAGCAAAAAAAGAGAATATGGAGCCAGAGAAACTGATGGAATTAGTCGCAAATGGAAAGGTAGTAATTTGTAAAAACCGGTTGCATACCTGCATTGACCCAGAGGGAATAGGCTCTATGCTTCGTACAAAAATTAATGTGAACCTAGGGATATCACGTGACTGTAAGGATTATGACATAGAGTGGAATAAGGTGACTGAGGCAGTGGAGCTGGGGGCACATGCCATTATGGATCTCTCTTCTCATGGGAATACGATTCCGTTTCGAAAAAGGCTGACAGCTGAGTGTCCTGCGATGATTGGAACAGTGCCGGTGTATGACGCTGTCATTCACTATCAGAGAGATCTGGATACGCTGTCGGCAAAGGATTTTATCGATGTAGTCAGACTTCACGCAGAAAATGGAGTTGATTTTGTAACGTTACACTGCGGAATTACCAGAAAAACAATTGAACAGATCAAGAAGCATAAACGCAAAATGAATATTGTATCACGTGGTGGTTCGCTGATCTTTGCATGGATGTGTATGAGCGGGAATGAAAATCCATTTTATGAATACTATGATGAGATACTGGATATCTGCAGAGAATATGATGTGACTGTTTCACTTGGTGATGCCTGTCGCCCGGGATGTCTGGCAGATGCATCTGATGTATGTCAGATCGAGGAACTTGTAAGGCTTGGAGAATTGACAAAGCGCGCGTGGGAAAAGGATGTACAAGTCATGGTAGAGGGACCGGGACATATGCCGCTTGATCAGATCACTGCTAATATGAAGCTTCAGCAGACTATTTGCCAGGGCGCACCCTTTTATGTGCTAGGACCGCTTGTTACAGATATTGCACCGGGTTATGATCATATCACGGCAGCAATTGGTGGAGCAGTCGCAGCGGCAGCAGGTGCAGCATTTCTATGCTACGTGACGCCGGCTGAACATCTTGCCCTTCCTAATATAGAGGATGTGCGTCAGGGAATTATTGCATCAAAAATAGCAGCACATGCAGCAGATATTGCAAAAGGAGTACCGGGAGCGCGTGAAATAGATGACCGGATGGCAGATGCCAGACGTACCTTTGACTGGGAAGAACAGTTTCGATGTGCCATGGATCCTAAGACGGCAAGGACGATTAGAGAAGATCGTAAACCGGAGCAGGAGGACAGCTGTTCAATGTGTGGGAAATTTTGTGCAGTCCGGAGCATGAATAAAGCATTGGCTGGGGAACATATTGACATCATATAGGAAAGCGTTTTGTTGTATAATTTGAGAAAGTAAGATAGAATAGTCTGAGATGAAAATAAGTATAAGGGGTTATCATATGAGTGAGCATGTTGTTAGTAAAGGAATTCCTGGAAGTACACTTAAGATAATCGCAATCATAACCATGCTGATTGACCACATAGCAGCTGTTGTCTTAGCAGACTATTTATCAATTGATGGAATCCGAACGATTTATAAGATCATGCGATCAATAGGTCGTTTGGGATTTCCTATTTTTTGTTTTCTTTTGGTAGAGGGATTTATGCATACACGTGATATCAAACGATATGCAAGGAATTTGGGGCTTTTTGCGCTTATTTCAGAAGTGCCGTTTGATTTGGCTTTTAAACATAAATTAATTTATCTTGACTATCAAAATGTATTTTTTACCTTGTTTTTAAGTTTGCTGGCCATTTGGATCATAAGTCTGATTGAAGAGAACGAACAATGGAACAAGGTGCACCAGCTGCTATCAGTTATTGCAGCTGCTGTTTCTGGATTATTGCTTGTCTATGGTTTTCTAAACCATTACTATGCACTTCATACAACGTTGCAGATTGATCGCGTGACACTTGAGATGATCCGCTCATCATACCAAATGTTATTCTATATAGGCGGTGTGGTTATGGCATTGGTGATTTATTTGGTTTTATTACGGATCAGGGGAAGAGAATTCTTGATTCGTAATTCACTGATTTTGAGCTGCATG
>JAAYYM010000012.1 GCA_012515365.1 Clostridia bacterium | reverse complement strand
TAAAGGTATTGATTGCCTTAATCAGTCCAATGGTTCCGATCGAGATCAGGTCCTCCACACCAACTCCTGTGTTATCAAATTTCTTTGCAATGTATACAACCAGACGCAGATTATGTTCAATTAAAATTGCCTTTGCCTTTTGGTCAAGCTCTGTTCCTAGTTCACCTATAACAACGCTCTCTTCTTCGCTTTCAAGTGGTGGTGGCAATACATCAGTTCCCCCTATGTAATGTATTTCACCTATTTGTGTTTCCTTAATGGGGATTCTCGTAATCAGCTGAAACTGAATACGCCCCGGCATTGCTAATTCAAACAAAATAAACGCCTCCTTAATTATTTATCATTTCTTCAATTCCATTTGGATGCAGGATGAGCTGATATGTCCCCTTCCTGTCCATAACTCCCTCAAAAACTGCTATCATCGGACGGACTGATTCGTAAGTTTCATTTTTCAAGTCAACACGCAGCAAATCTGCCTCAAATCCAAACAACAGTCCGTTTGCATTTCCCACACTTGAATATGGAATCAGTCGGTAATTCTGCTCTTGTATTCCTTCATAAAGCTTTTGTGCACTTTTTTCTTCCAATAGATGAACCGGTTTTTTGGAAATCGGTTCATAGAGCCGGTTTCCACTGTCAAATAAACCTTCAACAATAATCTTTCTTCCTTTGTAAAACAATTCTGCCGGATAAATATACTGTCTGTTTTTATGATACGTTTCATAAAGTCTCAAAAAGCATAATAAAACAATATAAACCGAAGTCGAAATAATTAGCATTCGCAAGATTTTCTCTCCTTTATGGTCCGAGAAAAACGAATGATTTAATAACACTTCCAGCGCACCACCGAATAAAAAAGTAATCCCATACAAGCTTCCGACAAGCAAAGTAATTTGCTTTTTTCGAATTGGATAATAGGCAATGATCAGAGTAAGTCCATTCACTGCTATATGTATCAGAATCAGCTTGATCAGATAATGAAACGGCAGCAGATACAAAACACTCGTACTGACAGCTGCAAACAATGCTGCAAAAGCAATTCGTAAGATTTTTGTTTTTCGTTTATTCACTTTCATCACACAAAACAAAATCAAAAACTCCATCCAGAACTGTAATAAGATCATTTGATCCAAATATAACTGATACATGTCACCTCCTGTTTTATTTAGTATAACTCGTACGAATTGCAGTATTTGTCAAATTGACCGATCTCAAAACATAAAAATAAAACATAGGGATGGGATCTGCATTTCAATTTTGAATTGAAACACGAACCCCATCCCTATGTCTTATCATATAGTTTTATTTAGTTTCTTTTTAAGAAGTCCGGAATCTTGATCGCTCTGGATTCCACTTTACTCTCTACCGGTGCCTGTGGTCTCTGTATTCCCTGGAAAGGTGTAGAAGCTGTTGGTAATGGCATCGTATGCTGTGGTGGCTGTTGTCCCGGCATCATCTGCTGCACAGGCATCTGCTGTTGTCCCTGTGGGATCATGTTGATTCCCGGACGAGGCATTGCCTGTCCCTGTGATGGCATAGGCTGTCCCATTCCTGCCTGCTGATGCGGCATCATCTGCTGCTGTCCAGGCTGTGGCATACCGCCGCCCATCGGCATCTGTCCATTTTGATTCATACCCATACCAGGACGCTGATTCGAGTATGTATAACCGGAGTTATAACGATTCATGGTTGCAGTATTTGCATTCATGGCTGCATTTTCATCAAGTCCTGTTGCAATAACAGTGATCGTACATGCATCAGCCATTCTGTCATCATACATCGCACCAAATATAATATTTGCATTATCACCTGAAAGATCCTGTACATAGCTTACGGCATCATTTGCATCGAGCAATGTAATATCACCGGATACATTAATAATTACATGAGATGCACCAGATATCGTAGTTTCAAGCAACGGACTGGCAACAGCCTGTTTAACTGCCTCAATTGCCTTGTCATCGCCCTTGGCAAATCCGATACCGATATGTGCAATACCTTTATCCTGCATAACAGTCTGCACATCTGCAAAGTCCAGATTGATCAGTGCAGGGACATTGATCAGGTCAGTGATTCCCTGTACTGCCTGCTGTAATACTTCATCAGCCTTTTTAAGTGCTTCTGGCATTGTAGTTCTTCTGTCTACAACTTCTAATAATTTGTCATTAGGAATGACAATCAGAGTATCTACATTCTCTTTTAATTTTTCAATTCCGCTGACTGCGTTAAGCATTCTTGTTTTAGCTTCAAATTTGAATGGTTTTGTAACAACACCCACGGTAAGAATCCCCATGTCCTTTGCTACCTGTGCAACTACCGGTGCTGCTCCTGTACCTGTTCCGCCACCCATTCCGCATGTAACAAACACCATGTCCGCACCCTTCAGCGCACTTGTGATCTCTTCC
>JAAYYM010000110.1 GCA_012515365.1 Clostridia bacterium | reverse complement strand
TAATCTCGGTAAGCAGGTGGCGGAGTTGTATCAGCAGTTAGCAATAGACATTGACAAGGGAATAGGGGATTATTTGGAGGCTAGAGAAGAGATAATCCGTTCCATGAAAGAGCAGGGACGCAAGAATGAAATACAAAAGGCGTTAAAACAGCTCAAATGGAATAAGGAAAATGTTCAGTCGACAATACCAGAGGATCTTTGTTATTTATCAGGAAAATATCTTGTTGAACTATTTCAAAGTAGTAAAGCAAATATCAGTGAGCATATTAAAAATATTTATGATGAGGGTGAATTAGACGAAGCGTCAACTGTTCGGAATTTCCGAACAGTTCAAATCGAAGAAGAAAGAGTTCACGAATTTAATAGGTGAAACAAGAATTAAGTATTATATTTTACAACATTTACGAAAAAAGGTATTGACTCTGACGTAACGTAATAGTGTACTATCCTAATTGTAGTTCGAACACATATCAAATGATACTATGATGAAAAGAGGATCAGAACATGGAAATAAAAACGATACGCTCAGATGAGATTTACCGTAAGATGGTCAATGCAACAGATGAAGAACGGGAAGAGATTTACAGATATGAATTAATGAAGCCGTTTGAATTCAAATGGCAGTGCGTTGGAATGCCACTCAAGGCAGAAGCGCCGGGTGGATACGATGTTGTGTCAGCAAGTACGATGGGTGGAGGTTATGCGCCGAAACAGATTACGAAAGAGAGGCTTGCGGAGATAGAATTGATCAGCGATGATGCATTTTGGAAGGCATGTGAGAGCAGTATCTGTAATTCGCTGGAGGGATTTGAAAAGCATGGAATCAAGTTGTCAACAGAGCAATACTACTATACAGTTCTGCTAAATGACCCAAAGAATCCAATGTCTGCAATGACAGGAGATTATTGTGGGGATGGCGGAATACCGGGATACATTCTGGGGACAATTATTCCAAATGAGAAATCCTTAGAGATGCTGCCGGTTGCACTGGCACATGAGACAAATCATAATGTACGCTGGCAATTCATGCAGTGGAGTCCAAATATTTCACTTGCAGATATGATTGTTTCAGAAGGACTTGCAGAGAATTTTGAAGCACAAATGTATGGTGAAGATAAAATTGGAAAATGGGCTACTGAGACAACCCCGGAAACGCTGAATACCGTCATAAAACCGATTATCAAAGAGAATTTGAAAGAAACAGATTTCAATAAATTATCATCTTATTTATATGGCGATGAGATTATGGCAATGCGTGGAGCCGCACCATTAGGAATACCCTATTGTGCAGGTTACGCATGCGGATATCAACTCATTCAGCATTATCTGAAGAAATCAGGTTGCAATATCTATCAGGCAACTATCACAAGTACAGAAGAAATCCTAAAGGAAACAGAAGACTTCTGGAAATAGCATGCCTACAAGTAATGCGACTACATTAATAATAGACTCCCCGTGACACTCACGAAAGTGGTGTGACTCACGGGGAGTTTTTTTTATGTGCTAAATGGGTCCCACATTTTTCATGTCCGTTTTATGACACACATAGTGTGAGAAAATGAAAATGTCTTAAGAAAGAGAAAACAAATTCACTTTTAAGGAGGTAATCATATGGC
>JAAYYM010000109.1 GCA_012515365.1 Clostridia bacterium | reverse complement strand
TCGCCCATTGTGACTGTTACATATGGAGTACCTGCTTCCAATTCATATGTACCCGCCTGCTGCTTCTTGGTTCCCTCACCGGTATAAATACTACCGTCTGAATAAAAGGCATATGCTTCTGTTTTCGGAATTTCGGCACTGATATCAGTTCCATGATTAACTACATAATAGGTTCCTGCTATTTCCTCCGCTGTATATCCATCTTCCTTAAGAGTCTCACCGGAGGCAGCAAAGGGAGCCGCTACAAGCCAGTCATCCTTCGTTGCAAATAATTGATGCACTCTTGGCTGATGGTATTCCTTACCATCATTAAACCTCTGATGGTATACAACATACAACTTACCATTTTGATCCGTGAATGCTGAATTATGTCCCGGAGCCATATAAGCCTTTTCCAAGCTTGGGAACTGATAATTCCCCATCATTTTCAGTCCGTAATCCTTATTATACTCTGGGTTTGCAGAATCTACCATCGTACAACTCGCTCCTGCAGCATCTGTATATGGTCCGTCCACTTCCTTGGAGCGAAACAGGCGTATCTGATATCCGCCATCACTGGTCAGACTGCCATAGGATACAAATAAATAATAGTAATCTGTTTCATAGTCATATATGATATAAGGCCCCTCAATTGACTGATGATATCCGCCAACTAGTCTCTTTCCATAGTAGGGGTCTACTTGATTTTCTTCATCTTTCTCCGGATGAATCGGATATCCCGTCTCTTCATCTATCTCTAGTAAAAAAATGCCGCCTGACCATGAACCATATGTCATCCACATCTTTCCGTTTTTATCATAAAATACATTCGGGTCAATACAATTAGGCCAAAACTGATTATTGAATCCAAGTCCTGACTTTGTGTATTGATCCAATTCGCTTTTATCCACATAATCAAGGAAATTGGTCTGTCTCACATTGCTCTTGATAAATCCGGAATATAAAAACGTGTCCTGATATTCATACGGCCCCTCGATATTGTCCGATGTTGCAAAGCACAGGCTGGACATTATGTAGGACGAGGTTGTGCAGAAATACATTACATACTTCCCCATAGCTTGATTATAAGTAACATCAGGTGCCCATACGCTATACCATCCGTCACTGTTCTTGCCTACATAAGAAAATGCTGGGTATTCTTCACCATCATTATATTCAAATAAGTTTGAAAATAGCTGATTGCGTCCGCCTACACCGTCTGCAAAGGACTTCCAGTTTCTCAAATCCGTTGATTTCGCTGCTGACATATGAGAGCCAAAAATATAGTAGGTACCGTCATCACCCGTTATGATCGATGGGTCATGAACGCTTGCACCGCCCTCCAGCGTTCCCACCTTGATGCTGTCTATGGCCGGTTCATCAAATGTTTCCTCCGGTACTGATATGTCTGCTTCTTGTCCTGCATCTGATGCTTCACTTGCATTCACTGTTTCCGTAGGGACCGTCGTATCAGACTGCTCCTGCTCTCCTGTCTGAGTCCGTGTACATCCACTCAGGATACTCCCTGTCATGACTGCTGCTAATAAAATGCTGATACACCTTCTTTGATCCATAATTACCCCCCTAAATTCCTGTTTCGTAGCCAAAAATAGGTATTCCCTCTGCATCCCAGCGCAGTTTCATAAGCATTGTGTGTCGATTTGGATTATAGAGAGGATTGCCTGTGATTTCAGCCTCTGTGCGCGCATGATATACCATAATGTCATTTCCTGCTTCATCCACGGTAAAGGAATTGTGTCCCGGACCATAGATTTGTCGCTGTGCATCACTACACAAAATCGGATTTCGTTCCTTCTTCCATGCCTGTGGATCAAGCAAATCTGCCTGTTCATCTATGCTTAACATCCCCATGCAGTAGTGTATACCGGTATCACTTGCTGAATAAGTCAGAAATATCTTGCCACCACGCTTTAAAACAGCCGGTCCTTCATTGACCCATAGTACAGCACGCTCCCAGTCATAATCCGGTGTTGTTAATAAAACCTGTATTGATTTTAACCGGTTTGGTGTTTCCATTTCTCCGATATACAGATTAGAAATCTGGCTTCCGACACCAACCTTTTCAGCCCAGACATAGTATCTGTGTCCGTAATTTTCAAATACTGTACCGTCTAAGGAGAAATTCTCAAATGAAAACTCATCCCCGGCTGCTTTCTGCATCTTGCCTAGTTCCACCCAATGTCCTGTTACCGGGTCATCGTCAGTACATTCCAGTACATACGGACGCAAAGCCCAGATATCATCTACGTCACTCGCTGCAAAGTACAGGTACCACTTTCCGTCCAGATAATGAAGTTCAGGTGCCCACACATGCTGGCTCATAATTCCTCGCTCATGCTTATGCCAGACCTCCACTTCCTCTGCGTCCTTAAGGCCTGCTAAGGATCCAGCCTTACGTAATACAATTCCATCATACTCAGGAACGGATGCCGTAAAGTAATAAGTTCCGTCAATATGGCGGTATATATATGGATCTGCTCTTTGCAAAATCCATGGTTCATTGTAACTCAACTTTTGATCTTCGCTCATCTTTTTCTCCGTTTATACTTTTATATAATCTAAACTAATTTAATATATACTAAATTATATATGTTAATGTCATTTTATGCAATACCATTTTGCAAATTATTCGTTCAATGATATAAAAGGATGGAATTACTCAAACAGGAGAACTAAAAAACCGCAACCCCTTTTAAGGATTGCGGTACATATCTATATTTATTTGATTTTTTTAGAAAATATACAGTATAATGCCAAACAACCACAAAAGAACATTTTCGTATACCGAATTGTCACAGCGATTTCAGTTGAATACGGATCAAGAAGCTGGCTTCCAAACAGATTCGCAAACATATGCACCAACGCCCCTGCTAAGGCACTTCTTTTGGTTTTAACATAGACATATGAAACAGCAATACCAAAAACAGATTGAGGGGATTCTTAATAATTGCTTTTATATAATTCATTCCCGGCATTTCATATTTCAGAATATACACGCCAATAAAAAGAGCCACAATCGTAATCATCAGAAAAAACAAAATAATGATAAATATCCACTTAATCCCCATGTCCACACAAATGTAATAATCAAAAATAGAATGAGATATTTGCTGCTTTTAGAGAGTTCTTTCATGTTCACGCTTCCTTTCCAGTTGTGCATTGATATAGTCAACTTCCTTTTTTACAATGACCATATCCAGAAAATATGCCGGAATATACACGATTGCCACATATATAAAAGCAACCCACCAATTGGACTTCATAAACCAATTCCAAAAGTATCCATACAAAAGTACAAAAACAGAAACCGCGATATATTCGATTAACAGATTTAGCAAATAGTTCTCCAAAAAGCAGTTCCTCGAAATCTGCTGCATGGATATAATCAAAAAGGCTAACAGAAAAATTTCAAATACGATCAATATATCTTTCGGGGCTCCGAAAAACAAATACGATATCAGAAACACTGCAAAGATCATGATGGCAGAAAGTATCAGTGTTTTTTTGAAAATTTCTTTTATCATTGTGTGCCCTCCTTCAATATCTTTTTTATATTTTTCAAGTATGTCCTTGCTATCAATAATTTCTCACCATTTATCATGGTTGCTTCCAGTTGACTGTTCAAAAGCTGCCTTACGCTGAGAAGGACCTCCATGTTCATCAAACAAGATTTGCTAATTCTTACTATGCCTGTTTCATTTAACATTTCTTCCAGTTCATATAGTTTTTTCTCAGATACATAAATTTCTTTTTCTGTGTAAATAAATGTTTTCCGCTCAACCGCTTCAATATAAAAGATATCTGAAATACTGAGAGAATACCATTTACCATTGCTATTACCAGTAACTTTGAAATCCAATGATTTAATTTTCTTTATGAGATCTCTTGCCTTATGATCCAATATCGGATATTCAATTGTAACCGTAAAAGGTTTTTCTTCAACCTGTTTTGTTATCACATTCATTGGCTGCCTCCTTTTTGTTGATTTTACCACAAATATAAAATAAAAAAAGAACAGATTACATAACCTGCAATTATGATGGTATCACTTACAGATTCATCGATTCTGTTCTTTCTCCATTTGTTCTATCTTTCTTTATAACATGATTTCTTCAGGAAACGCTTTTTCCCTCATGATTCTCCACATTTTATCAATATAGGCAAGCGTGTAGAAGTTTTCATAATAATGATAGTAAAAAGCACCTTTCAGAGTCATACTATATACCCCATTTTCTTCAGTAACAAAACCTAATAATTTCGCAATTTTCAACTCTGCGCCGTACATGCTGTTCAGCGGTACATCAAAGAATTTTGCAAAATCTCTGACATCAACTTTTGTACTGTAAGCAGTCCAGAACAAATAGTAAACCATTCGCTGACGAGTAGAAAATCGAAGTGTCAACGAGGTCGGGAGTTTTTTATCATCAATTCTTTTACAATATTCTTGCACAGAAAAAGTGTTGATTTTGAATTGATCTTTCAATAGGGTTATTGCCGAACATCCAAAACCTAAGAAATTATCTCTGGTCATGGATGAATACTTTGCTTCCCTTTCGCTTGAGAATGTCCAAATAGAGCTGCGGGAATAACCTTTGTCCATACAATAACGTGTGATTGCGTCTAAAAGTGTTCGTTTTTCTTTTTTGGACATAGTCGTTACTGTACTTGAAGTAAAAGTAAAATCTATGAACGGATAAATCGCTATGTGATTTGCTCCATTTTGAAACGCCGTATCTATATCAGCTTTTAAATCATCAAAGGTCTGGGTTGGCAGCGCAAAAATAAAATCCATGGAAACTGTTTCAAACGGTACTTCATCCAATGCTCTTTTTAATGCTGTGGCATCGACATTTGTTCTACCCAAAATGCGCTGAAATTTTTTCTGAAATGACTGGATGCCAATGCTGATTTTGCTCACTCCGGCATCTTTCAACATTTGCAAAATCGATGACGACACATGATCGGGATGCAATTCTATACCAATGCCCTCTGTGATAATAAAATGTTCTTGAATCGCATCAATAATTTCTTTAAGCCGATCCACAGCAAGAGTCGGTGTACCACCACCAAAGTATAAACTCGTAGTTACTTTTTTGCCAATATGCTGACTGCCAACCAGATGGATTTCCCGAAGCAGAGCATCGATATATTGATCACATAACTCCTTGGAGTATTTGACTTTGCAATATGGACAGAAATTGCAAATACTTTTACAAAATCAGTCCCAGATTATTACAATTTAAATAAGGTAGATGTTGGTCATATTCATTTTTAAAACAAATGTTTTCGTTGAACGTGTCAGCCACATTCTTGTAAGGTCTGTAATAATCTTCATGTCGCTCCTAAATATATCTCAAATAAGTTTTTAGCATATCAAACATAATCTTAATATTTCCTCTGAACAAAAGTGTATATTCAGCAACAAAGAAGTAACCACATTCGTTGCAAAGTCCTGGCACATCAATACAGCGTCCACAGGTTGAAACTTTCCCGTTTTCAATGACAACGCACTGATGACATGGTGTCGGAAAACTATTATTAATCAGGTAAGGAAAAGCACTCCGTAAATTAAATACCGGTGCACCGCTTTTCATCATTTTTGTGATGACTTCACAACAGCCTGCTTTTTCTTCCTTGGAAAGAGCCAGCTCATTTGTGTCTGGATATGGTGTGTGAAAATTAAAGGAAACCGCCCGAACATTTTTTGTATCACGGGCAGCAATGCAAACATCCTTCACAGCGTCTTTGTTGATTTGATTGATCGCCATATAAAAACAAATGTTATCAGAAGTTGCATGTTTTATATGTTCCATAATGGTATCATATATATCGCCGCGAATTGCATTATGACGTTCTCGATCACCATCAAGGCTAAGCAAAATTAAATCTGCTTCCGGTAAGTCTATTGGGAATGTGCCATTGGTAACTACATTGACAATCAGGAATCCCATTTCCTTTGCCTCCACAACAAGATCCCTCAATGTACGCTTGCCATCACTCCATAGAAATGTTTCTCCTCCGCAGAAAAACAAGATTCATACACCCATCTCATAAAGCTGCTGCATCTCATTTTTGATTTGTCGATAAGGATGAACAATTGCTGTGATATTATTGACTGAACAATGTTTACATTTTAAATTACATTTGTCTGTAACAATAACTGTACCAAGAATAGGAGATCGCTTCTTGAACAGAATTGTTTTAATACCATAATTCGCAAAATAAATAAATGAAGATAATTTCCCAGAAGCCTGTCTAACCCACTTATTGCACTTCGAATTTACTTCGCAAATCATTCTCTATCATTTCTTTAATGAATGAATTATTTTCTTCACATACTCTCCAAAAAAATGCAGAATTCTTACATTTCTTATAATTCACTCCATCCATATGAAAATCATATCCTGCAGTACATGTCGGACTACATTCAGATATTCCATTCAGTCGTTTGCAATCTCCTGCTTTTACAACTTCCTTTTTCATTCCTTCCGGTAAAGTATCAAGTATCTTTTCATAATTTGCAATGTGTCTTGCATAGATTCGTACAAGCATCCCCTGCTTTCTGAACACATAATTCATAAGTGCAATTCGTTTCTTATCCAACATGTAAAAATATGTTACAGTAAATCCACTTTTCGCTTCTTTCACATCAATTTTACATTCATGATTCAAAAAAATTTCATGCATCTCTTTTACAAATGCAATATCCGCCTCTGGTACACTTGTTAAAAAATCATCGTACGTCTTTGACATAAGTGTACTACTCCTTTCTTATAACCGGAATCCACATTTCATATTTTGCATTCATTGGATCTGGGTTATAGTATACTTCCACATCAGGAGCATTGGCATACTCATAGCCGCTAGTCGGAAGCCATTCTGTCACGATTTGGCTTTGGAGCTCCTGCATGCTTGAAATAGGACCTTCTTTTGAGAAAATAGCCCACGTACATGCTGGCACTATGTATTCTTCCAAATCATCTGCCTGTTTTTCACTTGCCACCGCGATATAGTATCTCCACTCATCCACATTGTTGCATGTGCTGATTCCAAGAAGTCCCATGTTTTCGATCATTCCTGCTAATCTTTGAACCGTTCCATCCATACTTGCCTCTGCCCAAAACTGTGGCGTAATCTTGAAATTCTCTTCAATACTCTGCTTTAATTCGATTGATTTTCCTACAATGCGAAATGCCTCTTTCTTTTCAATTCTATAATTCATAGGGGTTACTCCTTTCACAACCATTTGAAATCTCATCGGTGGGAATGAGGCAACCACTGCACCATCTTTCACTTCAGATGGCGTAACACCATGAACATCTGTAAATGCTCTTGTAAATGCAGTCGGTGAACTGTATCCATACTTTAATGCAACATCAATTACTTTTACCGAGCTGTCAGCAAGCTCCGTTGCCGCAAGGGACATCCTTCTACGCTTAATATATTCCTTTAATGTTACACCGCCAAGATAGGTGAATATCCGTTGAAAATGCGATGGCGAACAACCAGCAAGTTGTCCTAACTTACCGTAATCAATCTCCTCTAGAATATTCTCCTCAATATAGTTAATTGCAACATTCATTCCACTAATCCATTCCATAATAATAAGTTCCTTTCATCAGCTGATAATTGATTCTATCATGCAGCCCCGAAAACATCCTCTCATTATTTGGACAAAAAATGCGAAGGCAGCATAAAAGAGGATGCACGGTTCTTAATCCGAACAATCCCTGTGAGGTCCTTCACATGTTATTAGCAGATATTCACCTGACACATTTTCATTGTCGCAAGTGCCGCCTGATGAGTTTCCGGGGTTACACCGGCACAGCATGAGGCATCCACCGTGATTTCTGTATCCAAAAGATTCGTTTTCAGCAGTAACGCATTAGAAACTACGCATATATCTGTACACAGGCCTACTAGTTCAATTTCACTGTACTCTCTTTGAACCACAGACTCTACCAAAGAAAGGCTCCCAAAGGTAGGTTTATTGAATACATTCTGCGCATATGGTTTGAGTTCATCAATGATTTCCCAACCCCATGTTCCTTCTATACAGTGTTCCACCGGAAGCTTTTTTCCTTCCTGTGTCTGAAGATAGTCTGCTGTATGGGTGTCTCTTGTGAAAAGAATGTCGTCTCCGGCCAATTTGTACTTTTGGACTTTATTAACAACTGCCTGCACAATTTTTTCTGCTTCTTTTGTTCCAAGACTTCCTGTAACAAAATCATTCTGCATATCTACTACAATCAGTAATTTTTTCATTTATGATACCTCTCCTCGCTTATTATCTTACCACATTTTCTTGCCGTGCTGCAAAAAGTATCTAAAGATCCACCACACTTATCTATTCCTTACAATTAGATTGAATTAGATTAGATTAAATTAGATTGAATTAGAATAAATTGTCCGTACCAGAAACTGGTACGGACAATAATTGATTTTATCTTGTTATACGATTAATTACTCGATGATAGTAGCAACACGGCCTGAACCTACTGTACGTCCACCTTCACGGATAGCGAATGTAAGACCCTGATCCATAGCGATTGGGTGAATCAGTTCGATAGTCATTTCGATGTTATCTCCAGGCATACACATTTCTGTACCTGCTGGTAAGTTACAAACACCTGTTACGTCAGTTGTTCTGAAGTAGAACTGAGGTCTGTAGTTGTTGAAGAAAGGAGTATGACGTCCACCTTCATCTTTAGTTAAAACGTAAACCTGAGCTGTAAACTTTGTATGGCATGTGATTGAACCTGGTTTAGCAAGAACCTGTCCTCTTTCGATTTCATCTCTGTTAACACCACGAAGTAATGCACCAATGTTATCACCAGCCTGAGCCTCGTCTAACAGTTTACGGAACATTTCGATACCTGTTACAACAACTTTACGTGTTTCTTCTTTGATACCAACGATTTCAACTTCTTCAGATACATGAAGTGTACCAGCTTCTACTCTACCAGTAGCAACTGTACCACGACCTGTGATTGAGAATACATCCTCTACAGGCATGATGAATGGCTTATCTGTATCTCTCTGAGGATCTGGAATCCATGAATCTACTGCAGCCATTAATTCCATGATCTTGTCTCCCCATTCTCCTGAAGGATCTTCAAGAGCTTTAAGAGCTGAACCCTGGATAACTGGAGTATCATCTCCTGGGAAGTCATATTCTGATAATAAGTCTCTGATTTCCATTTCAACTAATTCAAGAAGTTCTGCATCGTCAACCATATCACATTTGTTCATGAATACAACGATGTAAGGAACACCAACCTGACGTGAAAGAAGGATATGCTCTTTTGTCTGAGCCATAACACCATCAGTAGCAGCAACAACAAGGATAGCACCATCCATCTGAGCAGCACCTGTGATCATGTTCTTTACATAATCAGCATGTCCTGGGCAGTCAACGTGTGCGTAATGTCTCTTGTCTGTTTCATACTCAACGTGAGCTGTAGAGACAGTAATACCTCTTTCTCTTTCTTCTGGAGCTTTATCAATATTTGCATAATCAACTGCTTCGTTTCCTGCAACTCTTTCACTAAGAGTTTTTGTGATAGCTGCTGTTAATGTTGTTTTACCATGATCTACGTGACCGATAGTACCAATGTTACAATGTGGTTTGTTTCTTTCAAATTTAGCTTTAGCCATTTCTAAAGTCCTCCTTTTATTAATGCGATTATTCGCTGTCTTTTTTTCTTTCACGGCAATCACTTGACTGCCATAATATACCTGAACACTCGGCTATCTTTGATTATATTTCATTCTCCTAAGATTTTCAAGTACATTTTATTTTGCTCTGGAAGCAAGAACTTTTTCCTGAACAGATTTTGGAACCGGCTCATATTTCTCAAAGAACATTGAGTAATTGCCACGTCCCTGAGTCTTAGAACGAAGATCTGTAGAGTATCCAAACATTTCTGACAATGGAACAAAACCTTTAACAAGTTTTCCACCACCAATGTCTTCCATACCTTCGATACGTCCACGACGAGAATTGATATCTCCAATAACATCGCCCATATACTCTTCCGGCATTGTAACTTCCACTCTCATGATAGGCTCAAGAAGAATAGGAGCACCCTTTGCCATAGCATCCTTAAATGCAAGAGATCCTGCAATGTGGAATGCCATTTCACTTGAATCGACCTCATGGTAAGAACCATCATATACAGTAGCATGGATACCTAATACAGGGAATCCACCAAGGATACCAGCCTTAGCTGCTTCCTCAATACCTTCTCCGACAGCTGGGATATATTCCTTAGGAATAGCACCACCAACAACGGTAGATTCAAATTTAAATAATTCTTCACCATTGGCATCCATAGGCTCGAAACGAACTTTACAATGTCCGTACTGTCCACG
>JAAYYM010000108.1 GCA_012515365.1 Clostridia bacterium | reverse complement strand
TTATCTGCAAAGCATTTTCAGCATTGCTGCCGGATACTTTTCAATATTTCGGATGGTTTGCACTGTTGTCATTTATCCTTCAGGGAGGTCTGTCATCATTGCTTGTTAAGCGCTTGGTGAACAGCAATATACTGAGTTTTCTGGTGACACCTATATTTATACTGAGCTATACTGTTTTACAAAGAATGTTTTACCATACTGCCTTAGGTGCTCAGTGGATTCTGTTATTGGCACTTTTTCTGTGGCTGGGCAAAAGGCAAGAACGTAGTTGCGTGAAGTCTTGTGTGATCTGGGCCTTGATGGGAATGTTGTGTGTGTTGATACATTCTTACTTTGTACCTATGGTAGCTGCTATTATGCTGACAGAGATGATAGAAGATGCTTGGAGAAACAAATCGATCAAAAAACTAATTGTGACGATCGTGTCATTTTGCTTTGCTGTTATAGGTTCCCTTTTTTTGTTGGGTGCTTTTTATCAGAATGCATCCGCTGCCGGGGAAGGGATTGGATCATTCGGAAGCAATCTGAACACATTTATCAATCCACTAGGTTATGGAACTATATTACCGGAACTGCCATTGTACTATCATTTTCAATATGAGGGGTTTGGTTATCTGGGTGTGGGAGTTCTCTTTCTTCTGTTGACTGTTTTGTTAATTGTGATTAGCAGATTTGTTCAAAAAAAACTGACACTGGCGTCAGTAAAAGAAGAAATCGGTAGACATCAGAGAATGATTCTGTTTGGAGGTCTGTTTTTTGTTTTTATAATACTGGCAGTATTACCGATGGTAACATTTTCAGATTATAAGATTGTTGGAATTCCATATCCGGAACCTATCAGGAACATTATGAATGTCTTTCGATCAAATGGAAGGTTCATTTGGCTTCCTGCTTATTTGATCGTGCTCGGTGTGCTTAAGCTTTTGTCTGATCTCATGAAACAGAATAGAAAGCTTTTGACAGGTATTATAATAGCAGCCGTTGCTTTACAACTGATCGATTTAAGTAATGTAATCATGCAAAAGAGATCTTATTTTACAACCTTACAGGAATATCATTCGATCTGGGATATACCAGAAATGAATAAAGTGATTTCAGAATACGATTCTATTTTGTTTTTATATAATGAAAATGATATCATCATGGATACCGCATATTACGCCAAAGAACACTCGCTAAAAATAAATAATTACTATTATGCAAGAAGCTTTGATGATCAGATTAATGAACACATAGAGAAAAGTAAACAAGAAGTATTACAAAAACAAGGAGATAAAAAGGCAATTTATGTTTTGCGTATGGAAGATGTGTCACAGTATCTTCAGACAGGATTGTATCTGTATCAGCTTGAGGATCATGTGATCGCGGTCTGCCAGCCCATAGAGGGATTGATTCCATTGAAGGAATAAGATGTTTTAGCACAGAAAAAAGGACAGCTGCCCATAATGTTATGTCTGCAAATGTCCTTTGGTTGTCTTTTGAAATTATCTAAGCTATACGGTTACGTACGCTTAGATGTTCAGATGAAATTAAACTATGTAAGGCTTAATAATAGCCAATACATCATCTGCTGTTCCTTCTGCATGGATGTTTAAGTCAATTGGTTTTGACAGATCCAGACTGAAGATACCCATGATTGATTTTGCATCAATAACATATCTGCCTGATACTAAATCGAAATCATAGTCAAATTTCGTAATATCATTTACAAATGATTTTACTTTGTCGATAGAATTTAAAGAAATTTGTACAGTTTTCATACTAAAAACCTCCTTTTTGTTTTCTTTCAATCTTTATATTAAGGGTATGATAATTAAAAGTCAATATCAAAACAGTACAAAAAAAAGGGGCTTTATTATGAAAAAGGTAGCATTACACAATCTGGGATGTAAAGTAAATTCATATGAGATAGAAGTTGTGCAACAATTATTAGAAGAAAATGGTTATATAATTGTGCCGTTTGTCGAAAAAGCGGATATTTATATTGTAAATACATGCAGCGTAACAAATACAGCGGATCAGAAATCAAGACAAATGCTTCATCGTGCCAGAAAAATGAATCCAGAGGCAATCGTTGTAGCAACCGGATGCTATGCACAGACAGATACGAAGGGTGCAGGTGCAGATAATAGTGTGGACCTGATCATTGGGAATAACAGAAAAAAAGATATCGTTGCAATTTTGCAGGAATATGAAGCAAAGAGAAAACAGGAACAGGCAGTAGATGAGGAACATAAACTTAAAACCTTGTGGAATGAAACTGTTTTGGATATTTCCAAAGAGACAGTCTATGAGGAAATGCAGCTGGTGCATACTGTAGAACATACCAGAGCATATATCAAGGTGCAGGATGGCTGTAATCAATTTTGCTCTTACTGCATCATACCTTATGCCAGGGGCAGGGTAAGAAGCAGAAGTTCTAAACATGTGTTAGAAGAGATCAGCAATCTGACAGAACATGGATTTAAGGAAGTTGTTTTGACAGGAATTCACTTGAGTTCATATGGGATTGATTTTGAGGAAGATTACAGACTGATTGATCTGATCTGTGACATACATGCTATCAAAGGCATCAGGAGAATCCGTCTTGGTTCGCTGGAGCCAAGGATCATTACGCCTTCCTTTGTCGAGACATTATCGAAGCTTTGGAAGGTATGCCCTCATTTTCATTTATCCTTACAGAGTGGAAGCGACACAGTCCTAAAAAGAATGAATAGGCACTATTCTACAAGTGAATACTATGAAAAAGTACAGCTTCTGCGTCAGTATTATGAGCATCCGGCGATCACAACAGATGTTATCGTAGGATTTCCGGGAGAAACAGAAGAAGAATTTGAAGAAACATCTGCTTATCTGGAACGGATTGATTTTTACGAAACACATATTTTTAAGTATTCAAGAAGAAAAGGAACAAAGGCAGACGCCATGCCTGATCAGATAAAAGAGCAAATCAAAACATTAAGAAGCAGCAGACTGATTAAGGAAGGCAATGTAAGAAGTCTGCGCTTTCGAGAGTATTATTGTGGTAAGCAGATAGAGATACTGACAGAAGATTTGTCTAATATTAACGGGATCGATTATCGGGTCGGTTATACACCGGAATATGTAAGAGCAGCCTTTCCTTGTGAAACCGGAGAGGGCAATCAGCTGATTACCGGAAGGGCGGCAGGGATGCTGACAGATGAAATCCTTGAATTTTCCAAGGATATAGAGTAAACTATACTATATATGTCTACATACGATTGGGGCGTGAGAATATGCAGGATTTAGGAAATACACAATACTTTAGAGTTGAGACAGAGCCGGAAACAGGAGTAAAAAGTGTTTTGGCGACTGTATATGAGGCATTAACGGAGAAGGGATATAACCCGGTCAACCAGATCGTTGGTTATATTATGTCAGGTGATCCGACCTATATTACCAGTCATAATAATGCACGCAGCCTTGTTATGAAAGTAGAACGGGACGAGCTGGTAGAAGAATTGCTTGCAGAATATATAAAGAACAATGGATGGAAGTAGAGGAAATTGAATTGAAACGTATATTAGGCTTGGATTTTGGTTCTAAAACGGTTGGAGTTGCAATTAGTGACCCATTGTTAATTACAGCGCAGGGAGTGGAGATCATCCGGCGTGAATCAGAAAATAAATTACGCCGTACATTAGCCAGAATCGAAGAACTGATCGAAACGTATGATGTTGAATTGATTGTTCTCGGTTTTCCGAAGAATATGAATGCTTCCATTGGTGTACGTGGTGAAAAAACAATGGAATTTCAAGAGACCCTCATGAAACGGACGGGTCTTGAAGTTGTGCTGTGGGATGAAAGACTTACAACAGTTGCTGCAGACAAAGCTATGATTGAAAGTAAAATACGAAGAGAAAATAGGGGCAAATATGTAGATGAGATTGCTGCTATTTTCATTTTGCAGGGTTATTTAGATTATATTGCGATGAAGAAGGATTAATCACAGACGCCAGGAGAGGAATTAGCATGGAAAAGGTAACATTTTTACAAAACAATAATGATGGTACAGAAGAAGCAATAGAGTTTTTTGTATTAGAACAGACACGAATCAATAATCGAAATTACTTATTAGTAGCAGAATCAGAAGAAGGTGACTCTGATGCCTTGATCCTAAAGGATATGGCAGATGCATCGGATGAAGATAGCCAGTATGAGATCGTATCAGAAGAAACAGAACTGATGGCTGTTGCTAAAGTTTTTGAAGAAACAATGGAGGATATTAAATTTGAAACAGAATGAACAGGCAACATCCAAACTAAAGATTATACCATTAGGCGGTTTGGAACAGATCGGTATGAACATTACGGTATTTGAGTATGAGGACAGCATCATCGTAGTAGACTGCGGTCTTTCTTTCCCGGAAGATGATATGTTAGGAATCGACATGGTAATTCCTGATGTATCTTATCTAAAAGAAAACATCAGTAAGGTGAAAGGCTTTGTGATCACACATGGACATGAGGATCATATAGGAGCATTGCCTTATGTATTAAAGGACATCAATGTACCGGTTTATGCAACAAAGCTGACCATAGCATTGATCGAGAACAAACTGAAAGAACACAATATGACAAAAACGACGAAAAGAAAAATCGTCAAGAGTGGTCAGTCTATTAATCTTGGAAAATTCAGAATTGAGTTTATCAAAACGAATCATAGTATTGCAGATGCTTCCGCATTGGCAATTTATTCACCTGCAGGAATTGTTGTACATACAGGTGATTTTAAGGTTGATTACACGACGGTATTTGGTGATCCGATCGACCTGCAGAGATTTGCAGAGATAGGAAAAAAGGGTGTACTTGCGCTTCTTTGTGACAGCACAAATGCTGAGAGACCAGGCTTTACGAATTCAGAAAAGACAGTAGGAAAAACATTTGATACTATTTTTGCAGATCATAAAAATGCACGTATCTTTGTAGCAACTTTTGCATCTAACATAGACCGTGTGCAGCAGATTATTAATTCTGCATATAAATATGGTCGAAAAGTGGTTGTGGAAGGTCGCAGTATGGTTAATGTCATTCATACGGCAAGCGAACTTGGCTATATTAAGATCCCTGATAATACATTGATTGAAATTGAACAGCTTAAGAATTATAAGGATGAGAAGACTGTCATCATTACGACAGGCAGTCAGGGAGAGACTATGGCTGCTCTTAGCCGTATTGCCAGCAGTACCCATAAAAAGGTATCTATTAAACCAGGCGATATTGTAATCTTCAGTTCGAACCCGATCCCTGGAAATGAGAAGGCTGTTTCCAAAGTAATCAATGAATTGTCTATGAAGGGTGCAGATGTTATTTTTCAGGATACACATGTATCAGGTCATGCATGTCAGGAAGAAATCAAGCTGGTGTACTCTCTGATACAGCCGAAATATGCGATTCCGGTTCATGGTGAGTATAAGCATTTAAAAGCGCAGGCGAAGGTTGTTCGTGAGCTGGGCTTTGATAAAAAGGACATTTTTGTTCTGTCTAGTGGAAATGTGTTGGAGCTTGATAAGGAATCAGCTGAGATAACCGGAGAAGTGCATGTAGGGGCAATTTTTGTAGATGGTCTTGGTGTAGGTGACGTAGGTAATATTGTACTGCGCGACCGTCAGCATCTGGCTGAGGATGGAATACTGATCGTAGTTATGACGACTGAAAAAGGATCCGGTCAGATTTTGGCAGGACCAGATATTGTTTCTCGTGGATTTGTTTATGTCAGAGAGTCTGACGTACTAATGGATGAAGCTAGAGAAGTCGTAAGCAAAGCACTGTGTAATCTGATGGATCGAAATATCACTGACTGGGGCAAGATGAAAAACGCAGTTAAAGATTCACTTAGTTCATTTGTCTGGTCAAAGACGAAAAGACGTCCTATGATATTACCGATTATTATGGAAGTTGAGTAAAACATGAATCGGGAGCAAAGCGCATGGGTTTAGGAGATATTAACTTAGAGATAGCTATCAAAACGATTATTAAGGAAATAAAATCTTCTGAGGAATATAGAAAATATATTCAACAGAAGGAGCTGATTAAGCAGGATGCAGAAGTATTACAAAAAGTAGATGAATTACGTAGCTTAAATTTTGAACTGCAGAATGCACCGGAATCATTTGATGATTCACAAGAGGAACAGCTCGAGGATCGCATTGAGGAGCTTTATGAGGATAGCAGACTGAATGATTATATGCAGGCAGAAATCGATTTTTGTAAGCTTTTTCAAAATATTCTAAGCAAAATCACGCAAGGAATTGATTTTGAATGATGGAGGAAATAAAGTGAAGTTTAAACAGTTGACATTTTCTTTTGTGGGAACAATAATTCGTATTGTGATCGTGGTTATTGTTGGTCTTTTGATCTATAAAGCAGGGCAAAAAGCCTATGATTTTGGTTATCGTATTTTTGCAGAGGAACCGATGTCACCGGCACCGGGGCGTGATGTGGAGATAACCATTGGTCATGACAAGGGTACATATACAGTTGCAAAGATGCTGCAGGAAAAAGGTCTGATCAGAGATGCGAAGCTTTTTTATATACAAGAGAAGTTGTCTGCTTATAAAGGGAAAATTCAACCGGGCTTTTATACGTTGAATACATCTATGAGTGCAGAGGATATGATGAAAATTTTATCTGAGAATGCACCGGATGAGGATGCGGACACTGAGGAGCAGACACTTCCTGACATTAATGTAGACGGTACGGATCCAGCAGTCAGTGCAAATGAAACGATGAATGTGCTGCCAGGTGATATCGGTGAGCCGGAAGGTGTAGATACCGAGGGTGTTGCCAATAGTGAAGAAGCAGGCGAAGAGGGTACACAAGAGTGATTGTTAATGAAAGAATCGTATCTTATATCAATTCCTTAGATCATGGAAACACTCCTTTTCTTGATCAGCTCGAAATAAAAGCTTTAGAAGAAAGAGTGCCGATTATCAGACACGAGATGCAGACATTTTTAAAATTTATACTGACTTTAAAAAAGCCGCATCACATTTTAGAAGTAGGAACAGCTGTTGGTTTTTCAGCATTACTAATGGCGGAATATGCGCCGGAAGATACAAAGATTACGACCATAGAAAAATATGAAAAGAGAATCCCAATTGCAAAAGAAAACTTTGCGAAAGCCGGCAGGGAAGAGCAGATCACATTGCTGGAAGGCGACGCATTGGTTATTTTAAAGGAACTGTTGCAAACAAAGAAATCCGGTTATGACTTGATCTTTATGGATGCAGCAAAAGGACAGTATCCGGGACTATTGCCTGATCTTCTGGAATTACTAGAGCCGGAGGGACTCTTGATCTCAGATAATGTACTGCAGGAAGGCGATATTATCGAATCTCGATTTGCTGTTACTAGGCGAAATCGTACGATTCATGCCAGAATGAGGGATTATTTATATATGCTGATGAATCATGATCAACTGACTACCACGATTCTACCGGTCGGTGATGGAATTACAGTCAGTGTAAAAAGCAAAAAAGGAAAGAAATATGACGATTAATCAAGACAGTAAACATAGAAAACCAGAATTATTAGTTCCTGCAAGCAGCCTGGAGGTCCTCATGACGGCTGTTCATTTTGGAGCAGATGCCGTTTATATCGGTGGAGAAGCATTTGGACTGCGTGCAAAGGCAAAGAATTTTTCAAAAGAAGATATGCAAAAAGGGATTGATTTTGCGCATGCGCATGGTGTAAAGGTTTATGTGACTGCAAATATTCTCGCACATAATGACGACCTTGATGGAGCAAGACAATATTTCACAGAGCTTAAGGAAATGAAACCGGATGCATTGATTATTTCTGATCCGGGAATGTTTACGATTGCCAAGGAAATCTGCAAAGAAATTGAAATCCATATCAGTACGCAGGCAAATAATACCAACTATTTAACTTATGATTTTTGGTATCGATTAGGTGCGAAACGTGTAGTTTCAGCTCGAGAACTCTCACTAAAGGAAATCAAGGAAATCAGAGAACATATTCCATGTGATATGGAGATAGAAAGCTTTATGCATGGCGCTATGTGCATTTCTTATTCCGGCAGATGTCTACTCAGTAATTATTTTACCGGACGCGATGCTAATCAGGGAGCATGCACACATCCTTGTAGATGGAAATATTCAATTGTGGAGGAAACCAGACCAGGAGAATATATGCCGGTTTACGAGAATGAGAGAGGCACCTATTTATTTAATTCAAAGGACCTATGCATGATTGAGCATATTCCGGAAATGATAGATGCCGGTATAGACAGTTTTAAAATAGAGGGCAGAATGAAGACTGCTTTATATGTGGCAACGGTTGCGCGTACATATCGTAAGGCGATCGATGACTACCTCATCAGTGAGCAGACTTATCGTGATCATATGAAATGGTATCAGGAAGAAATATCAAAGTGTACCTATCGTCAGTTTACAACAGGCTTCTATTTTGGTAAGCCTGATGAGCATACACAGATTTATGATAATAATACCTACATTAAAGAATATACCTATCTTGGAATCGTAGGTGAAGAAGATCATAATGGCAGATTTTATTTGGAACAAAAAAATAAGTTCTCTGTAGGAGAAATGATTGAGATTATGAAACCGAATGGAGAAAACATAGAAACAAAGGTTTGCTCAATTGTAAATGAAAAAGGTGAGGAGCAGGAAAGTGCACCGCATCCTTTACAGAAATTATGGATAACTCTGGATACAAAGCCATCCGTATATGATATACTACGAAAAAAAGAGACAGACAGCTAGTGCGGGCATGCAGGAGGCGAAGATGAAATTATTAACAGCAGTGATACCATGTTATAATGAAGAGCAGGCAATACCGCTTTTTTATGAAGAAATGTGCAGAGCAGTCAATCAGTTCAATCGAAGATTTCCGGAAGTTGAATTCGAATTATTATTCATTGATGATGGCTCTGAAGATCAGACATTACGTATCCTTAAAAAATACAGAAACGATGATAAGAGAGTGAGATATGTATCCTTTTCGAGAAATTTTGGAAAAGAAGCTGCTATTTTTGCCGGTTTAGAGAAATCTAAGGGCGATTATGTAGTGATTATGGATGCTGATCTGCAGGATCCGCCTAAATTGCTTGAGGAAATGTATTCTGCTGTGGCAGAAGAGGGATATGACTCGGCAGCTACCAGAAGAAGTACACGTAAGGGGGAACCGGTGATTCGCTCTTTCTTTGCGCGGTGCTTTTATAGAATCATTAACAAAATGTCAAAGACAGAAATTGTAGATGGTGCCAGAGATTACAGAATCATGTCACGTACTATGGTGAATGCGATTTTAAGCATGCAAGAATATAATCGATTTACAAAGGGAATTTACGGATGGGTCGGTTTTAAAACAAAATGGATTGAATATGAAAACATAGAGCGTGTTGCCGGAGAGACAAAATGGTCATTTTGGAAGCTTTTCTTATATTCGCTGGAGGGAATTGTGGCATTTTCAACGACGCCGCTCGCGATAGCTATGGCATTAGGATTTTTGTTTTGCTTTGTAGCATTCGCTATCATTTTACTGATTGTGATCCGGACGCTGGTATTTGGAGATCCGACAAGTGGATGGCCGTCTATGGTTTGTATTATGGTTTTCATCGGTGGAATCCAGTTATTTAGTATCGGAATCGTGGGACAGTATTTATCTAAAACATATTTAGAGACAAAACACAGACCTATTTATATAGCACGCGAAGAATCTGACGGAAACAAGGAAGGGGAATAACATGAAATTAATTATTCAAATACCATGCCTGAATGAAGCAGAAACATTGGAAATTGCATTGAATGATCTGCCAAAGCATATTGATGGGATCGATACAATCGAATATCTGATCATCAATGACGGAAGTGTGGATCGTACAGTAGAAGTAGCAAGAAACTGGGGCGTACACTATGTTGTAAGCTTTAGAAAAAATAAAGGTCTGGCCAAGGGATTTATGGCAGGAATAGATGCCTGCTTAAGAAATGGTGCCGATATTATCGTAAATACGGATGCAGATAATCAGTATAATGGTGCTGATATCGAAAAGCTTGTGCGTCCTATTCTGGAAGAAAAGGCAGAGATCGTAATCGGAGAAAGACCGATCGATCAGACTGAGCATTTCTCTCCATTAAAGAAAAAGCTTCAGCATTTTGGAAGCTTTGTTGTAAGAAAAGCGTCTAAAACAGAAATACCTGATGCTCCAAGTGGCTTTCGTGCTTATTCCAGAGACGCAGCGATGCATCTTAATGTAATGAATAACTACACATACACACTGGAAACCATTGTGCAGGCAGGAAGAACAAGCATGGCGATCACCTCTGTTCCGATCAGGACAAATGGCGAGCTGCGTGAATCCAGACTGTTTCACAGTATGTTTTCTTATGTAAAACGATCTATGCTTACGATCGGAAGAGCATATATGATGTATCGTCCACTTACCTTTTTTAGCGTACTTGGTATGATTCCATTTACCATAGGTCTAGGTATCGGAATTCGATTTTTGGTTTATTTTGTGCGTGGCGCCGGAATGGGGCACATGCAGTCATTAATCTTTGCCAGTACCTTAATGCTGCTAGGTTTTATGACTTTTATCGTAGGACTGCAGGCGGATGTGATTGCGAGTAATCGAAAAATACTGGAGGACATTCAGTATCACATTAAACGTATGGAGTATGATGGTGTATCAAAGAAAAGTAAATCTGAAGAAGTCAATAAAATGAGAAAAGCAGATCAGAGTGTATCGTCACCTAATAGAAAGAACAAAGGGTCAAGTGAAAAATGACAGAAGTGAAAGTATCGGTAATAGTTCCTGTCTATCAAGTTGAAGAAACATATTTGCGTCAGTGTATAGAAAGCGTTTTAAAACAAACGCTTTCTTCTATTGAGTTGATTTTAGTAGATGACGGTTCTACAGATGCAAGTGCAGTCATTATAGAAGAATACAGAAAAAATGACGATCGTGTCATCACATTACATCAGAAAAATCAAGGCGTCTCTGCTGCAAGAAATAATGGGCTGCGAATCGCACGTGGAGAATGGGTTACATTTGTTGATTCAGATGATTATATTGCACACGATAACTGTCAGTGTGTATATGAACGTGCCATGGAGGATCAGCTGGATGTATTACTATGGGGCTCTTATAAATGCTATGGGGAAGAAAATAAACGATATATGCCATATACAGAAGACATCCGTCTGTTTTCTGAAAAACAGAAAGAGCAGCTGCAGCTAAAAACAATGGTGGGAAATCTGTCAATTTATGAAGCACCAAGCAGTCAGTTTGGTTCAGGATCTGCTTGCTCTAAGCTGTATCGAAGGTCATTTCTGACAGAGCATCAATTATACTATCCGGAACAGATCAAACGAGCAGAGGATGTTAATTTTAACATTCGTGTATTTGATGCTGCAAAAAGAATCGGTTATTTAAATCAGCATTTTTACTATTATCGTCAGCTGAGTTCTTCTGCTACATATGTGTATCGGGAGCATGGAATTGATGTATTTACAAGTGCACTTATGGGACTTAAGCAATTTATATCTGAAACCAATAAACCGGAATTGTTCTGGCAGGTTTTCTATATGCGTTGCATCTTTTTCTTTTTAGAAAGTATGGATATGGATTATCTTCATAAAGATAACAAACAGTCAGTGAACCAAAAAATCAAAGCGATGAAGCAGACGATTATGGAGGAACCATATGCGGATGCAGTTAAGAAGATAGACAGCACTCAGATGAGCTTTTTTAAGAAAATACCGGTTTATCTGTTAAAGCATAATCAGATGTGGCTTTTAATGAAGTTTTATTCACTATACAGAATCATGCTGAAAGGATGAGGATCAGATGGATCAGACAGAGAAAAAGCATACTCCGGCAATTTCAATTATTATGCCGTGCTATAATGTAGAACGATATATCAGAAAAAGCCTGGGAAGTGTATTTGGACAAACATTTCAGGACTTTGAAGTGGTGCTCATCAATGATGGAAGCACGGACCGCACACAGGAATTGATCAATGAATATGTTGAGAAGTATCCGGATCGTATTCAAAGCTTTGAAAAGAAAAATGAGGGGCAGTCGAAAGCAAGAAATGAAGGACTTGATCATGCTTGCGGAGAATACATTGTTTTTTTAGATAGCGACGATTACATTGATGTTGATTACCTTGAAACACTTTATATGGCAGCAAAAGAGCATGACAGTGAAATGGTACTGAGTGGACAGAAAAAGGTAGACATCCATGGAAATACGATTGCAAATATCAGCTATCCGGTAGATAAGAATCCGGAGTTTGTATTAAGAAGATTAAATCCACATGGAAAGATGTATCAACGGGCATTCCTTGATCGTCATCAGATCAGATTTGCAGAGGGAAAGCTTTACGAAGACAATCCGTTTAATTTTATGGCAATGTTTCTGGCACGCAATATGGTGATATTGCCTTATAATGGGCATAGTCAGGTGATTCATGAGGGAAGCACCATGACGAAGCGTGTTAAACCGGAACGGATTCCATATGAGGCAATTGAACATGCCATTCAGTATAATCAGCAGCACAGGGAGCTCATCAATGACGAGAGTATTTTTGAGTTTACTGTTATGAGTTTTCTGACCTATTTTATTTTTCAGGCGAATAAAAGACATATTTATTCAAAGGAACAGATCAAGGGCAGAAAAAGTGATCATGCAATGATGACACAGATCTGCCGGTACACCAGACGCATCATGAAACAGTACTTCCCAAAATACTGGAAAAATCCTCATGTCGGAATTTTCAAACATAAGGATCTTGTGATATCCCAGAGACTGGGCGTATGGTTATTTGTTCTTCTTTGTAAGACGGGACTTTTAACTCCGTTTACGTACGTATATTATTTGTTTTAACGATTTTTTATGATCCGTAAGCGATTTTGCAGATAATAAGAAAGTCTGCGTGGATAGTAGAGTGCTTTATCAAGTTTCCAGTGTACTTTCGCACGATGTTCATAACGTTCGCCGAGGTAGATTTTGTTTCTTCGAATTGCTTTTTCAATTGGCTGATCTATGATATGCTTTAGGAAATCAAGCAGATAATCATTTTTTAAATATACAGCAGCGCTAGAAGCTTCCGTGAAAATGGGAGCTTTTATCATTTCTAAAAACAGACTGTCGTTTGAATCAATACGCTTTACTTCGTTCAGAACTTCTTCAAAAGAAGAATAATCATGACAGTTGATGAATGCTTTGGGATTAAACTCTTTCGCAATCATCGGATTTCCCCAATAAATCGGAATGGTGTCGCCGGCAAAGGCCTCCATGATCTTTTCAGTTGTATATCCAATCGCACCGGTATTCTCAAAACACATCGTAAACTTATAGTTTTTTTCAAATGCAATCTTATTTGGAACAGGCCCCCCTACATTGTTTTTGTATTTCCCACCGGAAGCCAGTTCTTTGTAGGAAGAAAGTACTTGAATCATGCGGTCTCTGGAAGAGTCAGAAATGCTGTTTGAAATCACATAATTGCAAAAGTTCTTTTTAGACAGATAGTAATCATCTTCAAAGAGATGTTTTTTTTGTGCCTTTTCACAAGCTTCCTGATACATAATATATAGGGGCAGGCGCAGATAACGGTCATCAAATGCAATCTGATGGAATCCAAGCGCATAGTCAACCAGATTAAAATCAGGGCATAGGTTTTCACCTGTATAAAAAATTTTGATGCAGTCATATTTTAAATGATCACTGCCAAAAACAGAGCAGAACAGATAGTCCGGATTGGGGGAAATTTCCACATCGTAATGCTGCTTCAGCAGATTTGTAAAGTAATTATCATTAACATTCAGATCATCCCAAAAATCTGAAAAATTAATCTTAATCTTTTTCATTCTTTTATTCGCTCCTGCATTTTATGATTTTGTCCGCGTAGGATTCTTTGAACTTTACGGATGTATTTTTTTAGAAAAATCGGGAAGTGATCCATCCCAAACTGTTTGATTTTTAGTGCCCTCAGTTTCTTTTGATACACGGTATCAGAATATTGTTGAATGCCATGTTCTTTCCGGATGTTAACAGACTCGACAAAGGTGTCATATAAGTTTACAGAAGAAAGTCCGTCTTTTGATATGATGCATACATTTAATCCTACATCTTCAAAGCAGGCGCCCTTCTGATATAAGGTCAGAAGAAAGTCATAATCGGCACCAATTCGATACTGTAGATTGAATGGATACTTGAGTAAAAGTTCTTTCCTGACAAATACAGACTGATGACTAAAAGGCATTCTTTCTTCAATCCGTTCCGGACATTTGGTAAACAAATAAGCCTCACCAAACTCCAACTCGACAGCATCACCATAAAGAAGAGAAACCTGATCGTATGCCCGATTACAAAAGATGGCATCTAGTACGTTTGGGTTGGCAAAACGATCATCTGCATTCATGAAATTGATCCAAAGACCATTACAGTGAGTGACGGCTTTATTCATGGCATCATATATTCCCTGATCCTTTTCGGAGTATACATAAAGTGGAATGCCGGCTTGTCTGAATTTTTCCTGATAGGATGAGATGATAGTTTTGGTTTCATCTGTAGAGTCACCATCCTGAATGATATATTCGAAATTTGTATAAGTCTGAGCAAGGACAGAGTCCATGACATTACGAATCGTATGTTGTTCGTTATAGCAGACAGTCACGATGGAAACAACGGGCTGTTCATTTAACTTAGTCGTCATAATCAGTAATCCTTTTCTTAATTATATAAGCCTAAGTATAGCCCATCAGGTGATTCATGGCAAGGTTTCGTTATTCTCTTTTGTTGAATTTGAGGGTGAGATAGAGTATACTATATTTTGTGGTATTTTGCAGTTATCGGGAAAGATTGACTGTTTAACAGCAGGAGGTAATATGCTGAAAAGAAAATTGGCGGAGATCGGATCCGCAGTATACAGATCATTGATATTTCCATTCAGGAAAATGAAATTGGAGCTTTCAACAAATAGTATCATTAAGCAACACGCGTATTTATGTAAACATACTGTTCTTTGCGGACGCAATTATATCGGAAAAAATGTTTTTTTGAAGAATGTACACGTTGGGTTTGGTTCTTATATCAACAACCAATGTAATTTTACCAATACAGTGATCGGGAAGTATACGTCGATTGGGACAGATGTGACCTGTCTGCTTGGAAAGCATCCAACGGAAAAAATCGTTGCAATGCATCCGGCTTTTTATTCGAAGGACGCAGCCATGGGATATACGTATACCAGACAGACTATCTTTGAAGAATCTGTTTTTCTAGATCAGGATAGGAAGATACAGATCGCTATCGGCAACGATGTCTGGATCGGTAATCATGTCAGGATCGCAGAAGGGGTCACGATTCATGATGGAGCAGTCATCGGAGCAGGTTCTCTTGTACTGAACGACGTAGAACCATATGGTGTTTACGCCGGAGTGCCGGCTAAAAAAATCAGATCTCGATTTAGCGATGACCAGATTGCCGCTTTGCTTTCCTGCCAATGGTGGCAAAAGGATGAAGAGTGGATCCGGACACATATTAAAGAATTTGCTGATATAGAAATATTTATGAAAAATCATAGTAAAGGATGATGACCGATGAGAGAGCTTGCTATTGTGATCGTTGCATATAACCGTGTTCATTCTCTGAAGCGACTGCTTAAATCCATAGCGCAGGCAGAGTATGACCGTAAAGACATACCGCTTATTATCAGTGTTGACCGAGGCGAACAGAACATTGATGTAGTCCGTATTGCTGAGGATTTTGACTGGGAGTATGGCAGTAAAAAAGTCGTATATCAGCAAGAGAATCTTGGATTAAAGCAGCATATTCTGCAATGTGGAGATTATACAAAAGAGTATGGAAGTATCATTATGCTCGAGGATGATCTCTATGTTTCTCCTGCCTTTTATCTATATGCAAGAAAAGCCTTAGACTTTACAGAGCAGATGGATCAGATCGCCGGTGTCTCACTTTATAATCATTTATTCAATGTTCATACAAGAGAACCGTTTTCTGCATTGGAGGATGGCTTTAGCAACTGGTATATGCAATTTGCATCATCTTGGGGACAGGCATGGACCTGTGAACAATGGCTGAAATTTAAATCCTGGCTGTTAAGCCGTGAGAATGATGAGCAGTTTGATGATCCGCGGATACCGCATAATGTTGCATCTTGGTCGGATCATTCATGGCTTAAGTATTTTATCAAATATATGATAGAAAATGATTTGTATTTTCTCTATCCAAGAATTTCTTTGACAACCAATTTTTTTGATGAAGGGCAGCATGCAAAAAAAGCAGTTACTGATTTACAGGTTCCGCTTGCAGGAAGAAAGCAGAGAGCATATCATTTCTCATCTTTAGAGCAGTCGGAGGCTGTATATGATGCTTTCTTTGAAAATAGTAAGCTCGAGCAGAAAATGAAGGAATTTCTACAGACCGAGGAGTTGTGTGTGATCGATCTGTATGGATATAAGACGCAGAAGAGCCGCTATCTGTTGTCTGGAGCATGCAAACCGTATCAGGTGTTGGCGCGCTTTGGATGCAGACTTCGTCCGATGGACGCTAATATTTATGAAGAAACTGAGGGAGATTACTTTTTCCTATATGATACCTCAGTGCAGGGTAAGAAACCAAAGAAAGCGGATGTTGATCAGTATTTATATCATTATCGTGCATTGAAAAGCAAATATATGGTTAAGCTGCTGTTTTATCGAATTAAAGAAGCAATCAGCATTCAAAAAAGTAATCAGTAATCAAGGAAACAATTTGTGATCAAAAATAACCGGAACATGATAGGAGCAAATAGATGTGTGGAATATTTGGCGTCGTTCATCAAAAGCTAGACCGTGAAAAGGCAATTGAATGTACCAACAGAATCATACACAGAGGACCGGATGGAGAAGGTGTATGGCAGGAAGATGGTACTACTCTC
>JAAYYM010000011.1 GCA_012515365.1 Clostridia bacterium | reverse complement strand
CTTATTCTATTTCGTTTCCTTTTTCCCGTCTATTCTATTTCGATTTTTCTTATCTTTTTAGGTTCTGTCTTTACTCTTTTTTGTGAAAGAATTTCTCTGAGTTTTTCAAACATATTCCCCAAAAGCTTGATCTCATCCGGTGAGAATTCATTCATGAGCTGTCCAAAATAAAAAGCAATTTCTCCTATCAGTCCCTGGATCAGCTTACATCCTTGTTCCGTTAATACTACGGTTACAACACGTTTGTCCTCAACAGATCTAATCCTCATCAGCAACTCTCGTTTTTCCATTCGTGCAACAATTCCGGTAGCTGTATTTAGCGGCACTTTGATGTATTCTGCGATTTGAGACATTGTAGCTTCTTTCTTTCTAAAAAGCATCCACAAACTTAAAATTTCATTTTTGGAGCAATCCATCAAAATGTTTTGCCACAAATCGGGAGACAAAAGGTTGCAGATGGCATCAATATACTCATATAAATATTGCTCATATCCCGATTCTTCCAGTTTCATACCTCACCTCTCATTTTATTTCTTCTCTCGAACTATTTTAATTCTACACCCGAAGTATTTATTTGTCAAGCATAACTTTATGATCTGATTAGTTTGATTAGATTTAATCTGATTAGTTACACTCAAATTTGTAACCCATCCCCCAGATTGTCTTGATCAGTTCACCCTTTTCGCCCATCTTGCTTCTTAATTTTTTTACATGGGTATCTATTGTTCTTGCATCCCCAAAATAATCATAATTCCATACATGATTTAGTATTTTTTCTCTGGATAAAGCGATGCCTTCATTTTCAAGAAAATAAGTGAGCAGCTCGAACTCTTTAAAACTTAAATCAACCATTTTCCCATCAATCTTTACGTCATGTGCAGCTTTGTCGACAACAATTCCTCCTACCGATATGATATCATCTCCTGCCAGTGCATTGGTTCGACGTAAAATCGCTTCCACACGTGCAACTAAAATTTTAGGACTGAACGGTTTTGAAATGTATTCATCTACACCCATTTCAAAGCCCTGAAGTTCATCTCGTTCTTCTCCTTTTGCAGTTAACATAATAATAGGTACCTTACTGTACGCACGAATCTCCTTACAGGTCTGCCAGCCATCCATATTAGGCATCATCACATCAAGAATGATCAATGCAATGTTTTTCACTTCAAAAAACAAATCCATAGCTTGAACTCCGTCTTCTGCTTCCAGTACTTCAAAATTCTTTTTTACAAGAAAATCCTTTACCAGTTTTCGCATTCTGCTTTCGTCATCAACAACTAGAATTTTTAGTTTATCCATATGCTCATCTCCTTGTGATATCATGCTATTTATAGAAAGATTATAGTCTGATTATAAGAAACATATATGTTGAAAGTGTGAACAGTATATTGATTTTCATTCCTGAGTATCAATTAAAAGTTCTTCTTCCTTTTCACGAATAACAGCTTCGCGTTCTGTCAGATCCTCCTCCCAAGATGCATACCGATCTGTCAGTACCCGTTCATAATTCAAGATATTTGGTCGATTGGAATTCAACGAGATAGCAAACATTGCAAGCACCATCAGGACAAGCAGCGTACAAATAGCACTCAGAAAATCTGCTCTTTTTTTATAATCTTTGGGTTTCTTCGGCTGAATGTAAACTGCATCCATTTTTACAGGTTCTCTATGTCGCTCTCCAAAAACTGTTCGCATGGAAATATCCAGTACTTCTTCATCCTTGATTTCCTGATTTCGTAATAAAAATAACTGTGTTTCTCGCAAGAAAGTATACCCTACCGGAGTTACAAATAACTGATTTTGAATCATCTTATTATAGATTGCTAATATAGCCTCTGGATGATTATAATCCATCTTTTCTGAAATATATCTGATTTTCTTGATTTCCTCTCTGGCAATCTGTGCGTCATCCTTTGTCGCAAATATAAAACCATCTACATATCTCTCGCCCGAATTCATATTGTTCTCCCATCCTGTTATTTCAAAAAAGAAGCGGTAATTCTACCGCTTCTCTTTTTTACTCTCTATCAGATCATACTATTCTGTCTTAAATACTTTCATGTTTTCATCCAAACCATTTGCAATGTCCTTAAGCTGTACTGAAGATGTCTGAATGTCACCCATCATATTACCAAACTCTGTCGTCGAAGCAGAAGTTTCTTCCGTTCCCGCCGCATTTTCCTGAGCAATTGCTGTCAGATTCTGAACCACATCTACTACATTAACTCTTGCTTCGTCCAAATTACGTGTCTTTTCAGCTATACTGTTAACACCACTGATTGACTTATCAATACCGACCTTAACCTGTTCAAACATATGCTCCGTACGTTCTACATTTTCGCTCTGTCTTTCCATGATCTCGCGAACTTCATCCATGGTCTCAACAGCTTTTGTAGAATCCTGAATCAGAGAAACGATAATCTGTTCAATCTGTCTTGCAGACTCATTAGACTGTTCTGCCAGCTTCTGAATCTGTGCTGCTACTACTGCAAATCCACGTCCCTGCTCTCCTGCTCTTGCTGCTTCTATTGATGCATTTAATGATAACAGGTTTGTCTCATCTGCAATGGCTGTAATCAGGTTTGTTGCTTCTCTGATCTTCAATGCAGATTCATTTGTTGTATTGGTCTGCTCATAGATAATATCAATAGCATTTTTAGCTTTTTTATTAATCTCATTTAATTCACCAAGTGTAGATGAAGCTTCTTCACTAGATTTTTGCATTGCTGACGCATTGTTATATAGCTCATCCACATCAGCTGTTGTATTCTCTACGAGATTTCCCATATAGATTACATTTTCTGTTGCCTTCTGTGTTTCATCTGCCTGTGAAGTAGCACCATCAGCAATTTCATGAATTGCTCTCTCTACCTGTCCCACTGCGTCAAATGCATGTGCAGAGGTAGCATCAAGATGAGAAGACGTACCATAAAGCATAGAGCTTTGCTGTTTTAAGTTTCCGATAATCCGTAACAGATCATCTCTGAGTTTTTGAATGTATCTTGCGATTTCTCCGACTTCATCTTTTCGTTTTAACAATCTGTTATCCATTGTAACTGCGAGATTACCTGTTGAAACAGCTTCAACAACGGAAATACTCTTTTTCAGGTTTGTTACAATGTTATTAGATGAATAAATTGCAAGAGCTCCAAATACAATCACACAAAGGATAACAGCTCCTAAAAGAGTCATTGTAACCTGTGTAATCTCTGCTTCTACAGCCTCCTGGCTTTTACCTGCAAATACCATTCCTATAGGATCTGTCGTTCCATCCTGATATAATGGAACGTAGTAAACGAAATACTCTGTTCCTGCAACATCTACATGATCAGCCGAATAATCATTGCCCTTATTAAGTACTTCTTCAATAACCTTATCAGAGGCTTGTGTTCCAATGGCCCGTTTTCCATCTTCACCTATTACAGATGTCATAAATCTAGTATCTTCATAAAACACTGTAATATCAATCCCTGTTTCTTTTTTCACTAGATCAGCAATATCCATTGACTGTGAAATATTGAGCGTATCGCCTTTCCATAATTCGTTGTTCTCGTCTAGATGATACTCACCAGGTATCTCTAACTCTATTGCATTTCTAGTTGCAAGAGCCGCAGCTCTTAAGCCTGTATATGCCTCGTCAGCCATTTTATCATTCACCTGTAATTCCATTACTATAAAAGCAACAATTCCAAGTAAAATCAACGGCAGGACAGACATTAATGTGATTCTTGTTTTAAGTTTCATCGCACACGCCCCACTTTCTCATTTGTATTCCTCCAAACAGAAAAAACTGATAAATTTATTTTATCATTTTAATAAATTATTGGCAAGACATTGTTTACTTTTTATAATAAATATCGTGATTTTTCTGTCTTTTGTTGTAATTTCTTCCAATTTAAAAGGAATTATCCAAACTTGTTAGATTTCAACTTCGTTAAACTTGCTTTGAATTAGTGATGGAATAAACGAATTCCTGTGCAGGCCATTGCAATCTGATACTTATCGCAGCATTCTATCACAAGTCCGTCTCTTACTGATCCGCCTGGCTGTGCAATATATTTAACGCCACTCTTATAAGCTCGCTCAATATTATCTGGGAATGGGAAAAATGCATCTGATCCAAGCGTAACATCTTTATTCTGATCTAGCCATGCGCGTTTTTCTTCTCTGGTAAATACAGCTGGCTTTTCTTTGAATCTTTGCTGCCATTCACCATCACGAAGTACATCTTCATATTCATCTGAAATGTATACATCGATTGCGTTATCACGCTCCGGACGGCCTAATTCATCTAAAAATGGAAGGTTTAAAACCTTTGGTGACTGACGTAAAAACCAGTTGTCAGCCTTCTGTCCGGCCAATCTTGTACAATGGATCCTTGACTGCTGTCCGGCTCCGATACCGATTGCCTGTCCACCTTTTACGTAACATACAGAATTAGACTGTGTATATTTCAATGTTATCAATGCGATCTTCATATCATTAATGGCAAATTCAGGAATGATTTTATTCTTTGTCACAATGTTCGACAGCAGATCACCATTGATATCAAGTTCATTTCTTCCCTGCTCAAACGTAATTCCATATACATGCTTACGCTCGATTGGCGCTGGCTGATAATTTGGATCAATCTGAATAATGTTATAGTTTCCGCGCTTTTTCTCTTTAAGCAATGCCAGTGCTTCTTCACTGTAAGAAGGTGCAATGATACCGTCAGATACTTCCCGTTTGATCAGACGTGCAGTGTCCACATCGCACTCATCAGATAAAGCAATAAAATCACCGAAGGAAGACATTCTGTCGACACCTCTTGCTCTTGCATAAGCACATGCAAGTGGTGAAAGCGGCATCAGATCATCTACCCAGTAAATTTTTGCAAGTGTTTCATCCAAAGGATTTCCTACTGCAGCACCTGCTGGTGATACATGTTTGAAAGAAGTAGCTGCCGGAAGTCCTGTTGCTTCTTTCAGCTCCTTTACAAGCTGCCAGCCATTAAACGCATCCAGAAAATTGATATAGCCCGGTTTTCCGTTCAATACAGTTACAGGCAGTTCACTACCATCTTCCATATAGATTCTGGATGGTTTCTGATTTGGGTTGCATCCATATTTTAATTGTATTTCATTCATCTTATGTTTCCTCCATTTGTCATTACATATTTACCGACTCTTAGTTAATATTTTTTATTTAGTATCGTTTTATATTAATCATGATTATTTGTTGTTTTATTGATTAATTTCTATTGGTTCTTATTGATTCTTATTTGTCCTTATTGATTCTTATTGACAATCCTAGTCTCATAGCTTCCATCTTTTATGTCAATGTAACGTACAAACAAAGAAACCTTATTATCTTCATTCAGACTATTCCAGATACGATCAGTGAACTCATCAATACTGCCCTTAATTTCAATCAATTTTGGCTCTCCCTCAAAGCTTGGAAGTGGATTTCCATCATGCATATAGGTATGGATGAAGCGACCTTCCTTTGCCTGAGGATTTTCATATGCATAGGTAAAGCGATTGCATGATTCAGGATTTCCCTGATTACTTTTTAAGATAGACATGGCATAGCTGTAGCTGCCGTTTTCAATATGCATAACGCCTGAAATACGAGGGGTATAATTAGGAGCATCCGGTTCAAATTCACGACTTCTTAAGGATTGCTCAAAGGTAAGCATCTGATCCATTCCTTCATAGATGGTATCAGTTTGATCTCCATTTGTGACGATCGTCTTGTTGCCAAGCACACGAACCGGTGCATAAATAATCAAACTCGGATCCTCAAGTTTTGACGGATCAAACGCCTGTGTACGTATTCCCTGTCCATCCTCGACAAAAATACGATTTCTGCTATTCTGGCTTCTTCCCATAATAAAGTAAGCAGTTACTGCCTGTTTCCCATCCTCTGATTTACCGATGATGATTCCACGGCCCGGATAAGCGTTTTCACTTAATTCCTTTTCGATTGAAAGCATATTCATTTTTTATCCTCCTGTGTTTTATGCGCGCCTTGATTCTTTCTACTAAAACCAAAAAGACCATCTGAGCGCACTTTACTATGCTGCCCAGACGGTCGGCTGTTTAAATCCATACACTCCCTGTAGGTAAACCCTACTCAGATCTAGATCTGTTTCCGTCAGTCGTGTATCTAATCCCTATCATATAGGAAAGAATCATAAAAATCAAGAGGATTCTGAATATAGATTTTCAATATCGATTTAACATGTTGCGCAGTAAAGCGGTATAGTCCGCTCGCAGCCATTCCGGCTCAAGAATAGTAAGTCCATCTGCGAAAGAAAGCAAATAAAGCATCAGCTCTCTGTTATCCTCTATCTCTTTCTCTACAATAAATGCATCCTCTGTCTCCTCCACGATATCGTCTCTAAAATCATCAAGAATCCGATAAAAAATTTTTCTGTCAATCTTTAAACGAGTCTTAATCATCTTTGG
>JAAYYM010000753.1 GCA_012515365.1 Clostridia bacterium | reverse complement strand
CCGTGCGTTCCCACCAGTACGATGCCCCGGTAGGCGGGTTTGATATAGCCGACCATGTGCCGCCGAATAATGTCGAAGGTGAAGTTGATACATTGCTCATATAAATCGCGCCAACAGGGTAAATAGCATCGACATGCACGCCGCCCGAAACGCCCGCTGGCACGATGCTGAACAAGGTGCCTGGGACATCTGTTGGGTAAATCGAGCTGTCACCAGCCTTGCGGATAAGGACTCGTATTTTTGTCGCGCCGGACGGGAGACTGAATGAATAGGGATACGTTGTGACCCACCCGCTGTTCCCGATGTAGGTATTAGAGCTGTTGTAGTAGTGCAGGAAAATTTGACGCGTTAACGATTTTACCCTCGACACGGTGTACAATGTCCCAGCATTCAGTGTGATATAGTCCGCACTCCTAATGCGGTTTGTGGCAGCCGTGTTTGACCCGTTCGAACTTGAAATAGACCCCTGGCTCCAATCGCTTGGGTCGGACGGGAAAAGGTTTGCCGACTGGCTGGTGACCGCCAGTTTGATGCTGTCGTTGGTCTGTTGGGTGGTGGAATAATCGTCAGCGTCAATCCCGCCCAGTTTGTCCGCATCCGCCGCCTTCGCGGTCAGCCCCAAATACTCCGCGTCATGGTCGTGTTCAGCCGTGGCGAAATAGGTCGAATCGTGCCCGTCAAGGGTGTCGGCGTTTCCCGTACCGCCCACGATCTTCGTAGATGATACGGCGTTGTCCGGGATCATAAATCCCGACACCGAACCGATCAGCCGCATGGAGTCCGTCACGCCGATGGTGAGTGATGTGTACCGCCCAGCAAGACAGTCAAAGTCATACTCATTGATCTCAGCCTCAACGTCCACGCCGTGCACGTTGTCAATCACGCGGATCAGGTCGCCCAGATACAGGCGGTCAAGGTCTTTGTATTGCTGATATTCCTCTGTATCGCCCAGCTGCAGCATGTTCACGTTGACACTCACCTCGGGCAGGTCAATGCCGGCCTCAAAGTCAGCATTCGCGCGGGCTGTTAGTTCTGTTTTTACATCGGCTTCGGTCGGGTAATCGTCGCCCACTTGGGCGTCGTACTCAATGACTTTCGCCCGGATCATTGTCGCCGCGTCATTTCGTGGCGAATCGACGTAAACCGTATCGGTCAGCAGCGGATCTCCTGCGGATGTTTTGCCAACCGGCACGATCCTGTTGATGACCGCGTCCTCATTGATGTCCACGCGTACACCCAACAGCGTCCGTCCGTAGGTAATCGGCGCCCTTGCTGTAGTGGATCGTTTGACAAAAAACACGTCATAGTTATCGCGGATGACGCGGAGATTGCCGAGAGACGCCAGCCCCTCGTCGGGGTCTAATTGAGCCTCTACCATGCCCTTCAGGCTCCAGTCAGCCGTGATCATCGTTTCCGTATCGTCCGTGCCGAATCGAAATCCGTGATCCACCTGTGTGCAATTCAGCGCCATCTCATTCAGCGCGTCGCCGATGGTGTCTCCGTCCACAGCGCAGGTGACCAACACATTGCCCAGCAGGTCATAATAGACGTGACGCGCCCAGGCCTTTACAGTTAGGTTTTCGGTGTCTTTTTCAAAGCGG
>JAAYYM010000010.1 GCA_012515365.1 Clostridia bacterium | reverse complement strand
TTTGCAAGTGGGAAGAAAGTGGATATTGAAGGATGTATAATGCCAGGGCTTCGATTTATAGACATTAATCTAGATGGAAATCTCGATGTTGCTGATTCTGTAAAAGCTATGAATGTACTTCGTGCAATTCTTCCGGATAAGTTCAAATTAACAATATTGTAATTATGAAAGATGTACTTACAAAGAGTTTCCTGATAGTACTTGCGATAGGATTGTTCTACCTGATATTCCTTCGCGAATGTAAGCAAACTGATTGCCCTCCAAAAGACTATCAACTCGTTTCAAATGAATTTATGGACAGCCTTATTGCTGTTGCAAATAAGCCTCCGGTTATTATCGTAAAAGATAGTATTGTATATCGTGATACAATCATTTATATAATTAAGAAAGTTCCTGATCCGATAATTGTAACTCCAGAGACTAATGTTTATCGTGATTCGATATATAATGACAGTATAAGAGTTTGGACTGAACTCCATGTAGATGGGACTGTTCAATGGTGGGATCAGTGGTATCAACCGATAATTCATTATAGAACGATTACTGAGAAAGTAAATGTTCCATATCCGGTTATTGAGAAAGTTCCTTATTGCGGCAATGCTTTATATCTGTCAGGTCTGGCCGGAGCGATGGGAAAAGACTTTGCGATAGGTATAGGCGCAGATTTTGTTACCAATAATAGGCTTTATGGAATCCAATATAACAGGATAGGTGATGCAAATGTTATTCAAGGAAAGTTAGGATTAAAAATAAAATTTAAAAAATAAGAAAATGAAAGCTCCGAGACTTGGACAAACGTTGATTGAATCTTTTATAGAATTCTTTCATAATTTTGGAAGTGTCAGATTTGGCACGGAAGGGAAAAGATTATTTATTGAGGAAGACTCTTTTGGTAACGAATCAAAAGTATATCTTACAAATGAAGATGGCGTAGCGAACTTTATGCCAAAAGCGATTCTTGAGACATTTGATGGATCTGTTGATTTATCAAAAGCTCATACGATATATAATTATTATGCTGTCGAAAATGCTCTTGAGATATCTGTTAAGACAAGTCCGGCGCCTATCCCTGGAGGATATGCTGAATTATCTCTTGAAGGTGATGGCATAACCACTCCGACATTTGCTGTTGGTATGCTTGCAATGCCTGATACCGGAACATACGATAATACTCTTGGTGTTCTTAATAAGGTTGGCATCTATTATGATGGTGTTAATGTGTTTTACACAATCACTCCAATTCCGTAGTCATGAAAGGATTTTTCTTTGATAAGATGCTTGCCCCGACTAAAGGAGGAGGAAATCCGTGGCCTTCCTACTGGGCGACACAATATAAAGCAAGAGTAGAGGCAGATGGAGGAGAGGTAATTCTCTCTAATTATATCAAAAATGATGTTGCGAAAATCGAAGAGATAGATGAGTTCGATAATCTCGTTTTGGGGCTGTCTTCTGTAGGCGGATTAAAAGTTAAAACGGTAAGGGGGTCTAAGGTAGCATCAAAGGTCTATGATTATTCGGCATTGAGTAATGACGCCTCGGTTGCAACTGATGATAATATGCCTGCCATTTACAGTAATTTTAAATTTTTAGTCCCTAATATTCTGGACTTTGAGATGGATGAGGCATTTGGAGTTAAATACTTAGATCATGCTCCTATACTTGATGGTAATTTCACCGCTTTTTATGTGATACAACAACGAAAAAATGCGGCTATTGATGCCTTCCATTCAGGCCATTTTTTAGTAAACGGAGAAATGGCAATATGTGCAAGCGTAAATTCATGGGGGTTAGGGCCGTCAATGTTTCGGGCAAGGCCGTTGCCTGAAATAGGGCGTGGTTCAAATGAATATGCGCCAGTATTTAATTGTCGTGTTTTAACATATCAACCCGATCATATCTATTTAAATGGGACTGAGGTTACATACAAGTCGGGTTATGAGGCTACCATACCGTCTATTGCATTAAAAAGGATAGGAGCAAGATATGACACTACTACCGCACAGTTCTATGGGTCACTCGTGTCTGCCATGGTGTTTAAGACTATTCTATCGGATGAAAAAAGACAGACAATCGAAGCTCACCTTAACTCTCAATATTTAAACTCAGATTATACAAAAAGCACAATTACACCCGTATCGTTTACCGAATTAACGTATCGCATCTTGTCACAAAGAGGAGATGCAATATTAGCGGTTGAAATGAGCGGAACAAGAAGGGTAATGTATAGTACCGATAACGGAAGCACGTGGGTATATAATACCGTTACCAGAGTTACATGGATGGGGCATATATTTGGTAACGGGACGCTATTTGTTACTACTCAAAGTAAGGTTTATAAAAGTGACGACGGCTTGGTTACCATGACTGAAATAACTCCTTTAGATGATGCAGGAGATCCATATTCTGTTGCTGGCAATTCTGATTTCAACCCTTTCCATATAATAGATTATCAGACGATAGGAGCGAATGAGCTTATATTATTTGGTACTTATCCCGGACCACCGTGTTGTATATGGGCCTCGGTAAACGGTCAGGATTGTAAACAAATATTAGTGCTGGATGCAGCTCATGATTATAACGCAACACATATTCATATTTGCAATTATTCACCTGCGTCAGGTAAGTGGTACGTGACAACAGGGGACACAGTGGGGTATCATTGGTTTGAAATTGAATATGATGGTTCATTTACTGTCACGCACATATTAACAGGTGTAGATTCAGATCAAATAAAAGCCGTTTCAATGCAAGCAGTAGGCGATTATCTTTATTGGTCTGCGGATATAACTAATGCAGCTATTAGCAATAGAGGAATATGGCGTTGTCTTGCCTCTGATTTCGGCACAACGGCTAATCACGAAAGGATATTTGCGTGTAATACTGAGTTTAATGCAATTTATGTTGATGGTGATGAAATCCTCTTTACGTCATATTATCCTAATACATTAGGAATAAGACTTGAATGGGAAATATATAAATACAATATAAACACGGGGGCATTTAAGAGGTATGTTTTCAATAATATTACCCGTACCAGAAAAGGCGTAACAAACTATACCCACATGATTATTACGAAAAGTGGAGATAAATATCATGGCGTTATGTATGGCACTATCCCGGCATCTGAAACCATAGAATTTGAATTGATTTAGTGTAGTAGCAAATAAATGAAACGAAAAATATCATGACAGCAAGCGAAATAATCTGGGATGTAATGGAGCTTAAGCATGCTCTCGAAGATGATTCAGATATTGATGAACTTTGGGTTCTTCAAAAGATTAATGCTTATCGCGAGATGTTTATTCGTCAGGAATATGAGTTTTTCAATCATATTAATCCATCATGGATCCAAAGAGTTCATAAGATTGTTACTGAAAAAGTAAATGCTGCAGATGATCCGTCAATTACATTAAGTAGTATTTGGCTCTCTAAGTTTTCATTGCCGGCCGTAATATCTCTTCCAGATGATCTTGGTATTTATCGTATAGCTGGATCATCTGCTATTCTTCAGTTTGAACCATGTGATTTTAATACTCTCATGATGCGTATTGAGATAGGAGAAGAGATGAATAACCATTATGGTTATTATTCAAGGATAGAAAATACCGGTTATCTATATCCTCTATGTATGGAAGTTTCTGCAATGATTATTGCTCAGAATCCAATAGATATCCAAATTAATGATTCAGGAACTCTTCGAGCAAGAACTCTTGAAGATGAATATCCTATTGACTTGGCTATGGCTCAGAAAGTAATAATGGAAATTTGCACTAAGGATTTTGCGATTTCAGAAGGATCTATTCCTGACATAGTAAATGATTCTCAGAGAACATTTAAAGTGCTTAAAAGTGAAGGAAAGTAATTCTCTTGGAAAGATAGCGTCATCAATAGAATCAAACCTGATGAAGGAAGAGATATCGATCTCACATGGTATGATTATGTTTGTTCTTAAACGATTCTTTTACTATGCAATAAGGATGATACTTAATGGTTGGCCAGTATCAATCAGAGTTGATTCCAGAGTTCCTGCAAGTTTTTCTCTATGTTATGACCATATTCGTAAGCTAAATAATCGCGAGAAAAGAATATACTTTCCCTCCACAAAAATGATATCTTACATGCTTTATGTAAATACTCAAAGAGGAATGGTAAATACTGTTACTTTTTATCCTGGAGATGAATTGCAAGTAGGGATGATAAGAATTGCAAACAGTGATCTCATTTACAAATACATTAAGAGATGAAAAAAGTTCCAATAAGACAAGCAATACTTGATGCAATTGATCAGTCAGATGAGTTCATTGGAAGATATCCGAATCAACTCTTAAAGTGGGCGAAATATATTGAGAAAGAAATTGGATCACTGAATGGCTATCCTTTCAAAGCTAAGACATTTACTATTACTGGAACGATACTTGACCTGCCTGACGACTGTTATCGAGTTATAGCCATTATTCAAGGTAATTACGAAGATCAAACAAATGCTCATTATCTTCAGTTAGGGAATCTTCCGTATCAGATAGATGAAGTATCCGATGAAATATCTTATGTTTGGGCGCCGGAAAATACAACTTATGTTCAATCTCATTTTTGGGAGGAGATTGGAGATCAACTTCAGCTTGTGCGCGAATTTGAAGACCAAGAATTAACTCTTGTTTATCAGTATATTGAGACTGATGCAAATGGATTTTGGATAGTTAATGAATCACATCTTGACGCGATAACAAAATTCATTCTGTTTAAAATAGCAATGAAATACAGATGGAAAATCTTTAAGAGCGAAAAGTTATTGAGATCCGGGCATCAGATGATGGTGAAAGATCTAGAGAGAGACTATAATATTGCAATACGTCATGCAAGGGCAGAAGATGGGAAAGAGTCTGAATTTGAGAGACAGCAGAAATAATGGAAGTTATTAATCGCATATCAGAGGGATTACACCTCGACAATAATGAATACGATCAGCCCGCCGGAACTATGAGAGATAACCGGAATGGACTTATTTATGACATTCAATCTGGTCGATACATTTGGAGAGGATTAAATGGTACCACTTCTGTGCTTACACTTGCAGCTAATGAGTTTTTTATGGGATACGCCAAAATAAGACATCGGCACTTTATTATCACATTAAACTTAACTGCTAATCAGGTTAAAATAAAAGAATTATTCTTCAGCATAACAGATGCTATTTCATCCACAACAGATATTTGGACTACTACTAATGATAATCTTCAACTCAATCCAGGGTATCCAATCAGAGCAATGTTTGGAGTATATGAAAATGATGAGATTATAAGATTATATTTTACTGATTTTCATAATCAACCAAGAGTAATAAGTCTTGCTGGAACTGCTCCTCTCTCTGTAAATGAAAAGTTTATTGAACTTACCCCAGAACTTAATAATGGATATGGTAAGTTTAGTTTTGTAGGTGAATTATCGGGAGGATCTTTAATGGCCGGCATGTATTTCTTTGCATGGAGATTTTATAAAGATGGATATTATTCAGATTGGTCTCCTCTTACTACTCCGGTACCAATATTTAATGGTTCCCCCGGTACCACATATTCTGATTATCATAATGTAGAAGGAGCCGCACCTAACGATATTACAACAAAAGGAATCGAAATTCAGATATCTGATATTGACGATGACTATGATACTATTCAGATAGCTGCATTTTATAGCAACGATGTTAACTCTATTGCATCGGGATCTGTGATCTATGAAGGAGCGATATCTGGAACTTCTATGAATTTTGAATATTACGGTGGAGAAGAATCAACCTCAGTATCTATTTCTCAGACAACCGAGACATCTTTATTTATAAAGAGATGCAAGGATATGTGTTCTGCAGGAAAATACAATGTAATTGCAAACATTGAAGAAAGAGATGAGCTTGATATTACATCTCTCAATACTGAAGGAAAGAATAATAAGATTGACGTTCAAATCACTCCTCTTCAGTACAGTATATTACTCGACACAAGAGAATATGGTCCTAATGTATGGGGTGAATCTTATCGTCCTGCATCAGGAATTCTCCCCGGAACAACTGAAATTGCAAGGCATAATTTTATTCCCGGTCTATATCATGAAGCAATTACTGCTTTCTCCTATAATGATATTTCAGGAATAATAAATGTTTCTGCAGGACAAATTTTTAAACCATCTCTTGTTGCAACATATATTTCCGGTACCGCAAAACTTACTACTGTAATTAAAAAATATCGTAAGAGTGCAGCATCATTGCCATACAATATAAATGATGACTATGAAATAGAAACCAAGTCGATTGACTCAGGCTATTATAATTACAAGAATCCGTACTTCTGTAATAAATTAATGGGATATCCTTCCGGGGAAAAGATCAGACTTGGAGTCTTGTTTCTTGATAAAACCGGAAGGCCATATTTTGTAAGACATCTCAATAATACTGAGACAACTTACTATGGGATGACGATTGGTCCTGGTGATACTCGAATACCTGAGAGATACGAAACAGGAGCATTCCCTATTTGTGGATTGTCCGGGCATTCATATGTTCCATATGAATATTATGAAAAAACCATTGGCTATGTAAATCATTTATCGATATCAGGATTAGACATTACTGCAATAAAAGATCTAATTAGTGCATTTATGATTGTCCGTTGCCCGATAGAAAGAGAAAATATTGCGTATGGTGCACTTGGGTTTACTTATGAATCCGGAAACGATCTCTACTCAAATTTTAGCTTCAGAGCTCAGGCAAATGATGCTGCAAAAAAAGCTGGTATATATGTATTCTTCTGTCCTGAAGATATGTTTGAATTCAGCGGATTTTCTATTCAGCCCGGAGATCGTATTGAGAACAAATATTATATGACTCCATTTGATCCAACTAACGCTGAAGAAACAGGTCTTGAGGGATATGGAGTTCTACTTGACGATAAAGGATATGGAATAAATCTTTATCAGAAGTTTTATGTTTGGAATAATGATTCTGAAGTCGGAAATGCAGCAAAAGGAGCAGAGCACGAAGTTCTCTATTATACTAAGTACAGGCAAGGTGACGGAGATGAAATTATAGTTGATCCAAGAAATTCCGCTCTTGCCCTTAGAAATATTCATACAATAACAGTTGATGGATCTCCTAGATCTTCATATTTAACAAATCTCGGAATTGTTGTTCTTGATATTGATGACTCTGGAACTGACGTTAAGGGTATGTTCGACTTGGATGTAGACGATCCGCATATGCTTGTATGTTCAATAAAGAGACCAAATGCGTCTGTCTATGGGGGCTTAACAGATTCAGGACTTGCTTCGTCAATATATATACCTACCGGGCATTATCAAGAAATAAATAATACTGTACTTGCAGATGTTCTCAGTGGTGGGGCATATGTCTTTAATGAGATAGATGTGTTTGGCGGAGATACATATGTCTGTATTTGGGACTTTATTAAGCTAATGGCAAACGAAGATGTTCATGGATCTACTGAACGATATAGCCATTCAGTATTTATGCCAATTGAGACAAGAATAAACCTGGATCTGAGAGAAGGAAATCATATTGGCAAAGACAGAGTTTCAACACTTACATCAGGACTTGGACTCGAATGGAGAACTGGTGCGAATAAGTGGGAAGAATTTAATTATAATGACGGCTATTCAAGCGATAATCCTGGTCGTCATTTTCTGCCGGTACCAGTAAACTTCACATTACAAAATGAGTTTGACACAGATATAAGATATTCTGATCCTAAGGAATATGGAGAATACGAAGATTCATTCAGAAAATTCCGTCCATTAAATAAATATCAGATTGATAAAAAATTTGGGCAAATTAATAATATCAAATACAAGTTTAATAATCTGATATATTGGCAAACAGAATCAGTTGGTTATATTCCAATAGGAGAAAGAGCATTGATCTCTAACGATCTCGGGAAAGTAGTACAACTTGGGGTATCTGGAATATTTGATCGTAATGACAATCTTATAGAATCTGTCGGAAATTCGAATCAATTTGGCCTTGTAGAATCAAATAATGGATTTCATTGGTATGATGCTATAAAAAAGCTTTTTATAACAATTACGAATTCTTTAAAGATTACTCCTGATTCACTTGCATTAGGACTTGACAGTTATTTTGAGAACGAAGTCCCAGTTGTTATTCGTGATTATGACTATCCCGCTTCAGGATTTGGAATATCTGGAGGATTCGATCCAAAAGATAAAATGGTTTATTTATCATTTAGGACTGCAAGTTTCATAGAGACTGTTGGATTTAGCATAAAAGATAACAAGTTTACCGGATTCTATGATTTTGATCCCGGACTATATTTTAATGCAAACAATGCGTTATATTCTTCGAATTTCAATCTTGATTCAATACATCATTTTGGATCAGGCGTACTTGGTCAATATTTCGGTGTTTCATATCCACGATACTTTACAATAATAGTAAGAGATGACAGTCACATTGCAAAGATTTTTGATACGTTTGAGGTAATTGGCAATGATGAGTTCTTTACATATTTAAATTACGCTCTGGAAAATGGAGACAACATTTCAGAATATTTATCCGGATCTTCAGCCAGGCACGTTAATCAAAAATTGAAGTATAGAAACAAACGATGGTTTGGAAACTTCCCCAAGATATCTCATGAAAGATTAGTTGGTGGTTATTGTAAGATTACCTTTGTGAATACAGGTACATCTGATGCAAGATTTTATCAGTTAAACACATTATTCCGTGAAATGATATGAGTGCAATCGATAAGTTGAAATGTGGCGGGAAAGTAAAAGGAGGAAAGAAGTATGAAGAAGGAGGTCTTGTATCCGAGATACCTGAAGAGATATCTGAACTTCTTACAAATATTCTTCAGCAGAAAAAGAATACTCTGCTTTCTACTGCAAATGTGAGAGAAAATCCAGCAGATGTACTTCGTAAGGCTAACGCTCTTGACAGTGGTTCATCAATTCTCTCTGGAGCCGGAAAAGGAGCTGCCTTAGGCACTGCAATTGCCCCTGGGATAGGAACGGCCATTGGGGCGGGCGTAGGTGCTTTAGCATCAGGAATAGGTCGTTTATTTGGAGCTAAAGATAGAAAAGAAGAAATACTTGATGCTACTAAATCATGGTCAGATAATTATTCGTCAAAGACTGCCGGAGCCCTTCGGTCTGGAGGATATAAAAAAGGGGGAGAAATAAAAGGCCCGGGCACCGGTAAGTCTGATTCTGTTGATATGAAAGCAGAAGATGGATCATTCATTGTACCAGAAGAAAATGCAGAGCAAGCAAGAGAACTTGGTATATCATATCTTGGATGGGAGAAAGAATCTGAAGCTTCAAAATCAAAAGGAGATGTAAATATTAAAGCCAGCAATGGAGAAGTAATGTTTAATCCCAGAGAAGCTGCGATCCTTCGTTATCATGGTATTGATCTTGACGCCCTTGCTCCGAAAGCTGATGAATCAAAAAAATCAAATAAGATGGAAGACGGAGGAAATGTTCCAAAATCTCAGGCGTATAAGGATCGATATAAGCCACGTGCTGCAATTGAATCACAGATAGGATCTGGTCCGATTGATATGATCCCATTATCTACTGGATTAAAAACTCCTACTGAAAAAGAAATTTCAGATAAGATTGCAGGACTGAAGAAAGAAGAAGAAGCTGATCTTTATGACTGGAAATATGATCCTGAGAATAAACTTGTAGTTTCAAAAGCCGGAAATATTGCTTATGATAAAAAAGGCAATGAATATAAAATAGCTCCTGAGACAAATCAGTTTGCTCAAACAGGAAGCAAGTCTCCATACGGAACCTCTGTTTATAGCGAATATGCTGATGATGAATCTGCCATGGATCTTCTTCCTGAACTTATGGGCGCTGTTCAAGCTGTAGGTGGCGCTGCTGGACTTATTGCTGCCGGCCGAGCTCCTGATATGCAGGTAAGTGATACTCTTAATAAACTTTCCAGTGAGGTTCGTCGTCTTTCTGAGTATGGATATGAACCAAAAGTCCTCAATGCTCTAAATGCAGAGATAGATAAGACAAGAAATGATATGTCGAGACTGATCTCTGAAGGAGTCTCTTCATCTGGCCTTGAAAAGATGGCTCAGCTTCAGAACGTTTTGGGAACGACAATTGATAAGAAAGCCGGACTTGCCTTTGCTGATGCAGCTGAGAAAGCTCGTAAATTTGCAGACGTACTTCGTGTTGATGCAATAAAGGCAGGTCAGGAGTTCGATATTAATAAAATGAACGTTGAAGACTGGTACCGTAACCAGGAAGTCTTCGCCAATCTAGCTGTATCTGGTATAGCAAACATCGTTGGAGCAAGGCAACTAAAGGCAGAGCAGGATGCTCTCAAAAAAATAGGATCAACTAATCCATCATTTAATAAAGCATAAAATGGCAGGCTTTCTCACATACGGGTCAGGTAAGGCTCTAAGCTATCAGCATGATTATGGCAAGGACATGGATCGGCTATATCAGCGAGAAGCATATAAAATGCAGGTCGAAGGTGAGAGACAGAAGAAATCTGCCTATTATGCCTCACTCATGAAACAACAGACGGCTGCAACAGAATACAATACAAAAAGACTCGAGGAATTCTATGCCGGACAAACAAAAGAGGTTGCTGACTTTGCTATGAAACATCCAAACTGGGAAGATGATGTAATGCAAACACAGCAGATGTATTCTATTATGGATAAATTCCTTAACAATGATATTGTTCGAGAAGACCTACAAGTACAAGGAGAACTTGAAAAACTTAAACAAGCGTATAGTTCTGGTCAGATAACTCAGTCAGAATATGAAGATAATGCTGCCAGGTATGATAAGTACAAGAACGAAGGTGGAGATCCATTTGTTTTTGCAAATCCGAAGAAAAGAGAAATGCCTGATATTCTCAAAGAGATCAATGATCAGTTAGCTGGGAAACAGTCGGATTATACTGATAAAAATACCGGTAAAATTACTCGTACACAGAAAACAGATGATAACGATATTCATCTTGCAGTAGTTGCCAGTCTTGCTGATCCTGAAAACAGACGAGCAGCAGAGGCTGAATATTCAGGGATATCAGAAGAAGATAAAGGTGCGTACAAGTCTCTTACTGATTATATGATGCATAGAGTTAAGGTTGGGGAAAAATTCGAATCTATGAACGCTGGATATGACGAGCTTTATGCATACCAGGCAAAAAAATCATATGATCAGTCATCTTATCAGCGTCAATATCTAACCAATGTGTATGAACCTCTTGCGAAAGGAGAACCAGTTCAGCCGCATGATGCTCTATTATCATTTGGTTCCTGGGCGAAAGAAGGAAATGTTATATCGTATGGTACCGGCGAGAATGCTAATGTAGGAGTATTTAAGGCATATAACAAAGATGGCAAATTGAATGATTTAACATTGAAGGGATCAACAAAAGCTCTTGGATCTGCCGGGATGAAAACAATCGGAGGCGTACCATTTGTTGGCACAACAATACAGATTCTAATCGATCCAAATACTGAATCTGCAAATCAGGAATTAACTGAAGAAGAGAAAAAATTACCAGCAATAGAACAATCTCGCAGACGCAAAAAAAAGGAACAAGATATAATCCATGCTCAGGCATCTCAGAGAATGATGACAAAAGACCTCGAGGATCATGGATTTACAATGTCTTATGAATATCAGGATAATGTATTGTCATCTCTTGGTGGAGGAGTTAAGAAAAGTTCTGTATATGTAGGAACAGTATGGGAACCGGCAAACATGAATGAAACATCAAGAAAACAATATGATATGACATTTACCGGATCAGGGACAAAGGTTGCTGAAAATTCTCAGCTTTATAATGAAGATCTTAACTTCTTCGAAGCCGTAAGTCAGGGCAATATTCCTGTTCTTAATAGCATGTTGAAATATCAGGCAGATCCTGAGGATTCTAATGTTGAATATGCAGAAAGAAAGGATCCAAACTCTGGAAAAACATTTATTTTTAAGCGTGACAAGACTACCGGAAAAACTCTTATGAGTGTTTCAGAATAATTTAATTACTCAAAGCCTTTGATATGCAGGATACTTCTGTTCAGAAATCATTAAAAGATAAGTTTGAGTCAGGACAACAAATAGAACTTGGATCAACTCCTAAATCATCATCACTTAAAGACAGGTTTGAATCTGCAAAACCAATCATTACTGATGATATGTATGAAACCATTGAGCAGCCTGAATCTGAAGAAAAGGCTGAAGATGGTACTTATCTTACAGATGACCTAAAAAAGAAAAGGATAGAAGAGATTGATGCTGAAATGGCGGCAATATCAGCAGAGCAAAATCAGATTGCCAAGAAGATTAACAAACCCACAATGGCAAACGCTTTACTTCCAATCGGAGCGTTTGCAGAGGATCGTAAGTCTATCCAGGAAAGAACTGCCAAATTAAGAGCATTAAGAGTTGAACAAAATGAACTCAAAAACAAGCTTACTCCTCCGACAGATAAAGAAAAAGAAGAAGCTCTTAATAGTTTTGGTATTGGTAGTTATAATAACGATTCTGAATCTGCTTTTAAGGATTATGACTTTATTACCAAACATGGAGCAAAGAAAGCCTTCAACGCATATAATGAAGCATTAAAAGACAGGCTTGTTTTCAGTAAAAAAGTTCGGCTTCAGGACTCTAAACCTGAAACTATTCTTTCATATGCCAATATGGTATACGGGGAAAAACAGGAACTCAAGCATGCATCTGAGAAAGATCTTGACAATATCTATGGAAATCTTCTTTCCAAAAATGAATACAGAACGTCTTCTTTTGATCAGAAGATAAAAATGATTGATAAGGCTGTATCTGAGTATGTCTCATCACTGGAAATTAAGACAGCAGAAGGACAGCAACCGCCAGATAAGGCAGACATAAAGAACAGAATCCTTTCAAATATTCTTCCGAAATTCATGTATTCAGAGGATGGTGGGTTGTCTCCCGAAGGAGTTAAATTATTCCTGAATGATCAACTCTCGGAAGTCAATGAACTTGCTGACTTTTATGAGAAAGCAATACTTGACGCCGGATTTAATATAACATCAGATAATAATCAGTCATTCTTAACCGGTCTTCAATCTGAATCTGATGTAAGATTTAACGAACTTGCAGAGAAACATGGTCGTGAGAATATGCGACAGTGGAGAGATAATATTCGCCAGGAATACTTCTCTCTAAAAAGTACCGCAAAGACAATAGAACGATTACTTGAGTATCCAGAAGCAAAAGCCGGAATAAGAGATATTGGCAAAGTAATTAAAACTACTGATCCTAAGTCTCTTTATACTCTTATGACGTCTGACATGCTGAAAAGTATGGACATAAATGGCATTGTTAAGAAACTCGAGGAAGATAAGCCAATCACATATGCTGAGAAAAAAGAACTAGAGGCTTTTGCAACAATGAATTACTTACAGTCTCTTGGAACTGAAGGAACTGCGTTCAAGGTTGGGAAGGGAGTAATAAATATGCTTCCTTATGTTGCTCAGTTTGCAATAACGAAAGGAGGCTTTACTGCTGTTAAAGGAGCAGCAACAAAAGCATTATCCGGTTATGGGACAAAGACTATATTTAAGTTGGCCAGGAAAGAAGTAACTGCACAAAAACTTGCTACTACTGCTCTTGGTACGGCAGCACAGACAGCGGCATTACCACAGCAATATGTAACGAACATTATCAAATATGCACAGGATAATGTTTCTCTTGCTGCAGATCCTGAGATGAACGAACTCGTTTCAAAGATTGATGTAAATTCAGGCATGCCAATAGGTAAGGCAATTGCAAGGGGAGTCTGGGATGCCTATTCTGAGATATATACAGAACGTCTTGGTGGATACATGAAAATAAGTCCAAAGCTCAGAGGAAATGTAGGTAATCTTACAAATGAACAGCTTTTGAAGAATACTGCCGTTGCGGCATTCATGAAGTCAAAAGGAGTTACAAGCATAAAGGAATTCAGCAAGTCAGTCAGTAAGGCTGCTGGTTGGCATGGTATAATGGAGGAATACTTTGAAGAAGTTGCAAACTATTATATGGCTGGAATTGCTGATCCAAAGAATATAAAAGGACCGGCAAATAAAGAATGGAGACAACAACAACTTGATACATTCTTAACAGTTGCCGCATTTAGTCCAATAATGAAAACGGCTGACTTTGTTACTAAAGAGACTATTGGTAAAAATGTAAGACTCGATGGCACTTATTCTGACGGTAAGAAATTCAGCATCAAATTACCATCTAAGCTATATAATGAGCTTGGGAATGTCTTCTCTGAATCAACTGGATTATTGGGAGAGAAAGAAAGCGAAAGGATAGATTCAATACTCGATAAATACGAAGGTAAACTTAGCAAGGAACAATTCAATTTGGCTCTTCATCTTGTTTCAAAATTAGGCCAGGATAAGCAAGCAGATATAATTGCAACACAAGGAGCCAGGTCTATTCTCGATATGAAAGTTGAGGCTCCTATTGAGACCGATCAAACTCTTACTGAAAAAAACGTAGGTAAATTTTCTGAAGAAGAAAGAAAAGAAATAAAAGAAGAGAATGATCGTGTATCATCGTTATATCCAGATCTTGTTGAGAATAATCTTGTTCCGGTAGATCCCTCAAGCGGTCAGCTCATAGAGCCTGATAAAAACTCTATTTCTGTAATGCTTGGAGGAGTGAACAAGCAAATCGAATCTATTGCTCAGTATGACGATGAGGGAAACATTACGAATCCTTCAGATGAGTTAAATAAACTTCTCGAGAAACAGACAATCCTTCAAGATAGACTTACGCAGTTCGAAGAACTTGATACAAAGAATTTCCTTGATCTCTCGGTATCAGAAAAGAACGTAAGACTTCAAAAGGAATTAACAGCTGGCAGAGATCTCGCTGGTACTGCTGAGATTGTTACTGATAGGAAAATAGCTGTTAAACTTGATGATGGAAGGAGTGTCAGCGCCTATCTTGATCCGAAGATGTCTAAGGAAGAAAAGTCAAAGATTACAGATGCGGTCATTAGCAATAAGAAGGTTTCTCTGAGACTTGTTAAGCAGACGGAATGGAATCCTCTACTTGAGATTACAGATGATCTTGGAGTGCCATTTGGTGATAAGATTGATGTAATACTTGATGGTAAGTCGATAGGGTCTGTTCAGATTACTGACTTTAGAGAAAAGAAGGTAAAAAACCAGGCATCTGCAAATAAGAAAGAGCAGCAGAAAAAACAGTTTGTCGATAAACTCATTGAGAACAAGATAAACGCTGCGGCTCCTAAAGCTGAAAAAACAACTGATAATAAAATTGCTGATATTGAAAGAAGAAGGAAAGAAGAATTAGCTGAATTAGAAAATGATTTAGGTAAGCATAGAAATGCACTTATAAGAGATATAGAAGAAGCTAAATCAAAAGGAAAATCAGATTTTGTTTTAGGGCCATTAACGAATTCATTAAGTGTTGTTAATGGTATGATATATACAAAAGAAGATGCGATCAAAGAAAAGTATGATAAAGAAATAGCATCTCTTAATCAATCTAAAGTCCAGCAAACAAAAGCAGATAACTCATCAGAAAAGAAACTCACTGTTTCTGAAGTTGCCGGGAAATATAAAGATGTTACAGAATTCTCTGCATTTATAAGAGAGTTTCTTGATAAGAATGGATTAACTCTTAATACTGAATATTCATATGCTCAGATAAATAAGCTTATTGGCATTCTTAATAGTGAAATTGTCAGGCAGATATTAAGTCCTATTGAATCATACATAAAGAAGACTGGAGCAAAGATTGTATTTGTAAATGCAATTGAAGATGGAGCAGCTGATTACTCTACTGCAACAAATAACATTCGCATTCCACTCCGTAATATGGCAGTTAACTATGCAAAGTTAAAGGCCGGCTCCAGGAAAGATATGCCATGGTTTGATCATCAGTATTGGCTGAGCGAAACGTTTATTCACGAATTGATTCATACTATTACTGCTCAAAAGATTGATATAGCAGATGGACATCTTCCATATTTAGAAAGATTCCTTTCAAACGAAGAACGACAGATTGTTACTGATATTAATCGGATAATGGACTTTATCAAGTTAAATTATCCGGAAGATAGGCAGATGTATGGATTTAAGAATGCTAATGAGTTCATTGCTGAGGCTTTTTCAAATCAAGAGTTTGCGGCATACCTTGCAGCTATCCCGATTGACGATTATGTATATCAGGCTCCGAATGCTTTTGTGGCATTAATTAAGAAGATACTCGAACTTCTCGGATTTAAGTCGGTTAAGAATTCAGCGCTTGAATCTGTCATTAATCTTACCACTGATCTTGCCTCCAGATATGATGCAAAGATTGCTGATGAGATTTCAGATGAGATACAGCTTCACGATATATTGTTCGGTGGGAAGGGACCCGGAGAACATAAACTTGATGTTGAGGGATTTGTCAGCAATCTCTCTTCTGAAGAAAAGAATGAGATTAAGAAAGGCTTGTTTGATGCTATAAATGCCATTACAGACATTCAGGATATAACCATATCAGAGGTCATTCCAATGCTTGAAGATGCCATAGAAGGCACAGGTGCCATGTCAGACGAAGAGAAACAGACATGGAAGGCAATGATTAAAGAAAACCAAAAGAGGATCATTGCTCATGTTCTTGATAAGCACTTTAAGAAGAAAGGATTTTCGAAAAAAGATTCTAAGCTTACCATTGATGATCTCGTTTTCCCGGAACTTGAAGGTGTCGCTTTTTCTTCTGGGCAAAAGGTTCAAACTATATTGAATGGATATTCTTCGCTATGGAAAGAAATTGCTGATTCAACCGATACAAGCAAGAATCTCGTAGAAAAAACATTTTATCGTATTGCAAAAACTGGTCAGTTCAGAGGCGAGGTTCATAATGAAAGTCAGTATCGCGAGTATCTTAATAGTTTAAGAGGTCGTGACATAGTTGTAGATAAGATCGTTGATGTTCTTTCCAGAAGTTCATTTAAGTCTTCACTTTCACTTTTCGAGTTTTACAATAGTCTTCGTCTTGTAAAGCAATTTGGATTTATTGCAAAAGCAAGATCTGCTTCAATGAAACTTCTTAATCCTCCTGAGACATATGAAGAATATGTTGAGGCATTCTGGAATAAGACCAGGAAATATAGCTACTTAGGATATGAGGGATTTCAGGCAATAGAAAAACGATTAAGAGATCATATAACCGAAAGAAACCGGTTATTCATATCATCAAAATCATCTTATCCAGAGTTTGAATCCTTAACTCCTGAAGAACGTACTCAAAAACGTAAGCAACAGCACGACAATGATATTGCATTGCTTTCCGAAATAACTGGTATTCAGCAGGCAGTTTGGAGGAATTACTTTGGTCAAGAAACAAGAGAAGTTTATGCAAATCCAACAAGAGGATCTGATATACTTACCAATTATGTAACATACGACAATCTTCTTGAAAATGATACATATAGAGGCAAATACACAAGAATTCAAAGTACATTGATGTATAATCTTCTTTATAAGTCATTTCGAAATGAAGATAATGAACCAAGAACATTTGATGAGTTCAAAGAATACTTTGTTCAGTTTTTCACTCAAGGAGATGAAGCCAAAGGAGTTTTATCAAATCTTTATAAATTAAGCACTGCATCAAAAGAAACCGATGATATTGCCTTGAATGGTACAAACATCGAAGGAGATAATTTCAGTTCGTTCGTTCAGGATAATATGATATTTGGTATTGCTGAAAATATCAGACAGCATCATGTATCGAATGATCTTACAAAATATTACTTCAGAAAAGAATCTGATGCTGAAATAGTCATTCTTAATGGTCTTGCCAATACGGATATTGACACGAAAGCATCGTCAGTTGATATGTCATATGAGGATCTCTGGACAATGCAGTTATATGAGTTTATGCAACATGGAGATTCTTATCGTGCTTGGATGGGGCAGTTCGGAGACAAACCTACTCTTTACTTTTTGGAGGTTCCTAAAAGACAAATGCCTTTAAATGATTCTTCAGAATATAATGATCTACTTGAAAAATTTCCTGATTTTGAAAAAGCAGTTGACTGGATACAAAAAAGTTTTATCTATTATAATCAATCGTTTTTTAACTCTCTTCTTCCTTCTCCTCCTCCTTCTCTTTCTTCAAAAGAAAAAGTTGAGTTTACAAAGAATGCAAGAAGACAAATAGCAGAAGAATTTGTCTATAATTTTGCAATGAATATGCAAGACATAATTGATGTGTTTCATGGAGATATGTCTGCATACGATAATGACCTTGTTTCACTTGTCAAGCGTGGCGGTAGCTCAAATTCAACAGGGTATCGTACATTATCAGTAGTTCAGGGTGGTCTCGCAGAAGAATATCAGTTTGCTCTTGTTGATGATAAAGTTATTGGAAGGGAGATATTCGATGGAGTTGAATTTATGTCTGGAGAATATGCTGCTAAGATGCAGGTAAGCATGGGAAGGATGTTCTCGAAAGAAGACATGCCAGGGATGGAGATACTAAGTTCTGTTAAAGGACTTCACACAAACATTGATCCTACAACAAATCTTCGTGGATTAACAAAGGGTAATATCATAAATATAGAACTTCTAGCTCAGACATTCCCAGGAAGTATGTATTCTGACATAAATGATTTTATGAAGAAGCATGCTATTGATAGATTATCATTCGGATCTACGACAAAATTATATGAAAAAGCTAAAGGTAAGAAGGCTAAGAAAGGAATGATGATAAAACTTTGGGATGAAAATGGAGTTAAAATAAACAATCCGGTTATTCCAGAAGGATCAATTATTCAAAGAAAAACGGCAGACACATATATACAACAGGATCTTCGTCATCCAACGCGTCCTAAATCATCCAAGATGTCATCTCAGATGCTTGGGAATATGCTTATACTTCCTCATGGAAAGTTTATTGCTGAACAATTGAATGCTCTTCAGCTTGTAACTATATCTGAGATGATAAGTGAAATCAATGGTAAAACTATTGATGCTGCTAAACTTGATTGGCTTAAAGAGAATCTGAATGAGAATACTCATAAAGAGCTTCAGAAGATGCTTGATAAGGGTATGACTCCATATGATCCTGGATTCAGCAATTATATCAGAAAAATTATTGCATCTCATGTCACAAAGAAATCTCTTGAAATTCCGATAAATAGAATAACAACTCAGGAGATCCCTGATCCAAATGATTTGCTTGATGGACGCCGGACTTCTTCTGACAAGAAACATATATTACTGCCCGACATTGCTTCGAATATAGATGGAGCTAGATATTCTGAATTTGACTATAAAGGACGGCCGGCAGATGCTGTTGCTCATGTAAAAATGAACAGGTCAAAATATCGTGATTTATTCGATTCTGAAGGCAATCTTATGGAGTGGGAGATTGTAGATCGTGATGGTGTAATTCCCGGTGAAATTATTATGTCAACAAGGACTCCGGCAGATGATTTACATTCTCATACTGTTGCAAGGCTGAAGTTTAAGCCAATCGGAGGTAATTTTACCATGCTTGATCATGAGAGTCAGAAGCGAAGTGGTTCTGACTTTGATGGAGATCAGAGATTTAACTGGACATTTTATCGCGATAAGAGAGGTTCTATAATTTTCGACAATAGTAAAGAAGGCATAGCAAATAGTATTTTGATGCAGATTGCAGAAGACTACACAAATCCTATTGTTAATGAGAAGATTATTGAACCTATAAATACAAATGCTTATGATGATATAGCAGACAAGTATCGTAAGGACAGAAAATACAATCATTTTGACCCTAGATCATGGAATATGGTTCGTGAGGAAAACATGGTTGGCGTAAGAATGAAAGCTATTCTTACAGATATAAACACTGTTTATAGTCTGATTAATGACAAAGGAATAGACTTTAAAAAGAAAACAACTATTCTTGTTCCAGGACAAGATCCAATTGTTATAACTGGAATAAAAAAAGATACAAAAGGATTGATGAAGATTCATATTGCAAATCTTCTTAATATGGCATTTGATAATGCCAAAGATCCTAAAATAGAACTTATCGGATTAAATGAGATTACTGCAACAATGTTTGCTGTTGCATTGATTGGAGATAAGTCAGTTGATCTTACAAGTCATAAATCAATTAAGAATCATATTGACAGAGTATCTGGATATTTCACATCTTCTTTAGTTCAGGATTTTGTTTCTCTCATGAGAAGAAACAATGGCGGGATGAGAGATGCTAGTGTAATGGAGGTGTCTCAGATTCTCTCAAATCTATACAATGAAGATGAAGTAAAACAGTTAGTGTCATTTTATTATAATGCCAGGGAATTGGCTGATATTCGAAGATTTTATTCGATGACTCAGACGATGCCTAATTCTACGGTTGAACTTCAGCTTAATTCTCAACTTTATAAGAAGGTCAAGAATAATCAATTTCAGTTCCTTGACACAAGAAATCTATTTGATTCAAGAGGATTGCCAATAGTTGAATTTGCCATATCAAAGAATGCTCTTGATATTGCAGAAGATTTCATATTTGCAGATACATTTGAGTATTCCAAAACCGGAAGAGAGATTTACCAGGCAATATTCAATCATAAGAAAAAGCTGGATAGCAGGACTAAATACATGACAGAAGATGAACTTCGGTCTATCTCGTATGGATTGAATACTGCTGCTGCAATTAGAGCAATAGATGTAAGGCTTACTCTAACTGGTGTTGAATCTGACTTAGTAAAGAACCTATCATCATATCGTGACAGATTTCCCGGGAATAAATTTCTTCAGTCAATATCATCTGTTAAGTCAAAAGGAAGAACAATAATTCAGATTCTTTCAGATTATCAGCGTATGAGAATGACTGATAAAAAACTCGAAGAGATAAGAAAAGACTTTGATGTGATCTTTTATAACGATCCAGCTCTTGCAGATAGGCTTGTATTCTATGCAGTATCGAAGTGGGGTACAAGTACAAGTCCATGGAGAGGATCATATTTTAATCTCATAAGTGAAGACTATAGAGTTTTGTTATCTAAAAAGATGCAGAACGAGCTTTATAATTGGGATGTTGAAGGTCTATCTTCTGAGGAGAAATATCAGATAATGCAAATTACCTTGAAGTCATCTAGGAATAAGGATATAAGAGCAATGTCTGATGTAAATCCTCAGTATCCGGCTTCGTTTAATTACAATGCTTTAGCATCACTTGATTTCTCTATTTCATATGATGCATTATCTGGAATTGAAGAAATTTCCACACAAGAAGAATTCATTGAATTTGCAAAGAGCCATGACTTTGATATAAATGCATTGATTGAGTATAAGAATCGGAATGCAAGTGATGTTAAACTTAAGCCATGGGCACGTGAAGAATTGGCAAAATTCAAGCGCCGGGCAGAGCAATTCTTTCCTGTACGTCCGAAACCTGAAGGAAATGTTCGTGATATGATGCCCAATGATGCTGTGAGTGAATTATTAGCATCTGAAGATCCAGAACTTCAAGCATTCGTATTCGATCATTTGAAAAAGAGATATCCTGGAGTAAGGTTCTTTACAGATCATGATGCTTTTGTTGAGTTTGCACTAAAGTGGGGAGTAAAAGGATTCCAGATTAATCCGGAGGCAATAGGTCATGCATTTGGTGATGCAGTTTATATTGATCCAAGCAAGGCCGTACAGTCTACTCAGTTCCACGAATATGGTCACATCTATTGGGATGCCCTTCCTGAAGATCATGCCGTTAAAATGGCTCTTATGGAGCTTTATCGTGGAGAGTATCCTAGATCAATAAATGAAGACATTGAGGAACAGATAATACTTGATATTGGTCGTGCCGGCATTGATCTTGCTAAAATAGAAATGCGTGGAAGTGTTCTCGATAAGTTTGTCATTCTTCTGCGAAACTTTTGGAAAAGCATAAAGGTTATGTTCGGATCAAAGAAGAAGGAAGATCTAATTGATACTTTAGCTTATGCAATATGGAAGAATTCAGGTTCTATTAAAGTAGGTACAAACTATGCAGAGGCTAATTTAAAAAATATGGTCTCTTTCAATAATAAGCAAGAGAATCTTACATTTAACGGAGAAACTCATACGTATTTCATAGGCAATATGCCTATCCCATCAGCGACTACAACTATAAAGTCATTTCAGAATGCTCAGTTTGAACCTGACATGGCTTCTGCCAAATCAATTGAGAAGTATAAGTCAGACTATGAACTTCTAACAAAAGAAAGGCTTCTTACAAATAAGACAGATAAGCTCATTGAAAAGCTTATGGCTCTTTATGAAGATTATGCAGAAAAAGGAACCGTTGTTCATGCCGTAGCAGAAAGTGTTTTCGGAGATAGAGTTATTACTGCAGAAGAGAAAGCTCAATTCATGAATATTAAAGATTACTATGATCTTATTAATGAATTCGAGGATCTCAAAAAGAATATTCTTGCTGCTCATCCTGATGCAATATTCTATACAGAAAGAATGCTTTTCTCCAAAAAATACAATATTGCCGGGATAATTGACCTTGCTGTTGATATCGGAGATGACAAACTCATTCTTTATGACTTTAAAACAACCAGCGATGAACTTGCTGACGTTGATATGATGCCACTTGAAGGATACAAGAAGTCATATGGACCTCTTAGAGCTCCTTTCCAGAACATATCTCAGTCTAAGTATAGCAGTCATATGCTACAGCTTAATATGTATGCAAACATGGCTGAAGAGCAGGAAGATCCTAATCAGCCAGGCAAAAGAAATAAGGTAGATGGACTTAGGATAATTCCTATAATTCGTAAGCTTAAAGATGGAAAAATAGAGTCTATCCGAATGGCAAATCATCATGTTAAGATTCCTCGTAACGCAAGAACTGCCGATCTTCTTGACAGAATGATGATGATGAACCTGATGTCAAGACAGAATTTCGAACAGAGTTATCCGGAGGTGAAGGATATGCTTCGCAAGTCTGGAATTGCAATGCAGTCTCAAATGGATTCTATCCTTGCATATCATTTTTGGAAACAGATGGTACCTGATCTTAAGAATATAAAACGTGAAGATGTTGAGAGTATCCGTGGGACAGAATTTGATTTCATGAAAACATGGTTACTTGCAAATGGATTCACTCACTCTGATCTTTATGGTACGAAAGCAATGCCATTTGAATATCTGTTCTATAATGCATTTTATCTTAGGCTCAGCAGAAAGGAATTCATAAATAGTCTTGATACATACTTCCCCGAGCAGGAAGTGAACAAGAGATTCAAGTTTATTTACAATCCGGATTCGCCTCCGAGAAAATGGCATAAGATTACTCATGAAGGAGAGGAATATATAATTCATGAGGAAGGCTATTCTACTCTTAAGCCAAATGATGAGATCATGATGATATATGATATTCAGAATCCACTTGGAGAAAATGAAAGAGACGTTTATTTCTATACTGTAATTAGTGTTGGAGAGAAATCAAAATCAATACTTGCAAGAAATCAGGAAACAGGTAAAGATGTTCATCTCAGACTTCCATCAGGTACCAGTGGAGCATTAAAGGTTGTAGATAGTCTTCCTGAAGGAATTGTAGACCCGGGAAGTGATAGTTACGTTCCGAGATACAATTTCAAGAAAGAGTCAGATATGGAGCGTCATTTTGACTTCTCGAGAATAACTACAGAACATACCGGAGAGAAATTAAGTGATCCTGCTGAACGACTTCGTGCAAGAAGTATTCGTACTATTCAGCGAATAATGAAACAATTCGATAATGTTATTGGCGCAGAAGAATATTTAAGTGATACGAAGCAAGCTTCAGATCTTTTTATTGAATTATCATCTCTCGATAATGTCGTATCCGGTCATCTCGTGACTTTCTTACAGGAGATATCGTTTAATCAGTTTCTTGCTGATTCAATTGCAAAAGAAAATCAAGATGAAAGACCGTATCAGCCTTTCCCAATGACTCTCAATGCTTATTATATTGCTACGATGAATTCGAAAGCAGTATGGACTGATTTCGATACAATGGAGGGAATAAGGCTTGGTATGCCTCAACGTATGATGGAGAATTATCATCTTCCATTAAGTATGTTTACGGTTGGTGTTGAGGATGCTGTTCAGAGTTATACAGAAGAAGGATATGAACTTCAACGTAAGTTTAAGAAATTCCAGGGTGAAATAGATTATGACAAGGCAATTGTAAAATTAAACGGAGAAGCGTATTGGAGGACGCCAGGGGAAAAGGCTCTTGAAAACGAACCATTGATTCGTGAGTTTCTTGAATTGCTTTATGAATATCATCATAAGTATGACCCATATCAGGCGAATAACGTTAAGAACAATCTTGTTGCAAGGATTCCTGTTGTAAGTGTTTATTTCACCAGGCCTGAGGCATTGGAGAGATTTGGGAATAAGTGGGGCCCGGTCATGTATGAGAGACTCAAACCTCAGAAGTATGACGGTGTTAGGCTTAATCTTCTCAAGATTGTTGACGAAAAATATGTAAAAGACGTTAATAGTGATGGCAAGCCAAAAACAATGACTCTTCGCGAAATTAAGGAATCATTTGTTGCTTTCAATATTGATGATAGGAATGAGAGACGTAAGATGCTTGGGAAAAGATGGAGGCATTTTATGAAGATCCCCGGAACCATTACTGTTCCCGGACAAGTTGGCCTGCTTAATGAATATATAAAAAGAGCAGAGAAGATCTACCGTAAAGGTGGGGATGTAAATAATCTTGACCAGATTCTTCAGACAAATAAGAAGTCTATTCCTATTATCGGAAATGGGAAGACAGCTTTTGAAACAAAGTATCTTCTTGAGGCTGAAACAAAGGCTATTGATTCTATGATGTTCAGATATTATCTGAAGGATCTTATGGGCCCGCTTGAGTACATGATAAATATGTACACCAAGACTGGTGATGAACCTGCAAAACATATCATACAGTATCTTCAAGAGTGGGGCGAATACATACTTTACAATAAGGCTCCAGAAGGAGGAATGCTTAGTGGAAAGACCATCAGCGATGTTGTTGACTTCGGAAATAGGATGAACAGTCTTAACAAGATTATGTTCAGCTTAAAAACTCAGGGAGTAAACCTTGCTATTGGCCAGGCTCTTGATGTTATCCGGGAACCGGCAGCTTACAGGAGAGGAGTGAGTCGCATGCTTAAGAATCCTCTTAAAGCAATGAAGATGGCAAAGAGGTTTGGACTTGCAAATATTGTTGATGACGTTCTTTTTGATCAGCTTGAAAAAGAGATAAGAGTATTTGGCGTTGATATTAAGAAGATTGAAGATTATGGTTATAAGCTCATGGAATGGGCAGAAAAACTTAACCAGTTTCCAATCTTTACCGGACTCATGACAGAGGCAGAATGGAATGCTTATGATGAGAATGCGGAGCTTGTTACTCCGGAAAATATGCTTACAAATTGGAGGCGCCGTATGATTCTATGGCGTGTCCAGGATATTCACGGGGATTATCGTAAGGTTGCAATGGCTCCATGGTGGATTCATAACTCAGGAAAGGCTTTCATGCAGTTTAAGAAGTGGATGCCGGCTTACATCTGGTCTCACGTTGCTCCATACCACATTGATAAAAACCTTATGGTTCGGAGCGGCATTATTCCAACTCTTAAACTTCTCGGAAAACTTGCAATCTATAATCACAAACCAGTTGAGAAAAGGCAGAAACAGCTTCAGGATATAATTGAGAAAGAGGATTCAGGGGAAGGCCCTGTTTCTCCTAAGTATTTTGGTACAGCACAAGAATATCTCGACACTCTTATAAAAGAGGTTAATGGCGGTAGGGTTACATTTAAAGATCTTGCTGAGAACGACAAGAAAAACTTCCGATCTGCTATTATGTTCGGAATGTTCCAAGTTCTGTTTACACTGACAATAATGGCAATGACAAAGGGATCTGATGATCCTGATGAGTATAAAAAGTTCTCGGTAAGAAATTTCCTTCCTATTCTTAAGCGCTTCAACGGAGATGTGTTCTGGATATACTCAGCTGAAAACTGGCAGTATTTCTTTGAGAATATTATTCCTTCTGCATCATTGCTTCTTGACCTGAGCGCATTTACAATGGACTTGGTAAAATGGGAAAAGTACAAGAAGGACACTTTGGCTGCAGATGTTGGTTTCCCAAAGTTTATCATGGATGCAACATATTTTATTCCTGCCGGTAGTTTTATTAGATGGCTTAATCAAAAGGCAAGAGTAAGAGTATGGAAATCACAGGAGGTTAATCTTTATGAACTCGGAATAGACCAGGATACGCTTGATCTTCTTGGATTAGAATCCGGTATTGTTAGTAAGTTTGACATTAAAGAATCTGCATTCAAATACGGTAAGATGTATCAAATGATTAAAAGAGCATATCAGTATGATGCATTAATGAATAAAGGAATTCCTCCGGATGAATATTATGATCTCTATTTTGGAGAGAAACTTCTTAAACAAGAACGGAATCAGCTCACTGATGCGTTAAATGGAATGAGACTTGAAGAGATGTATCAAAATGGGGAGCTTGGAGATATTGAGCAGATTGCGGATAAGGCAAGAGCAATGCTTGAGCTTGAAAGAAGAAAAGAGAAACAGACAAAAAAACAGGTACGCAAGGAGCTTGATGAAGCATTAGAGAAAAATCGTTAACTTTATAAAAAATAACAAGAAATGGCATTCAGTGATTTCACTCCGGGAACAAGGGTGGTCTTAGCACAGGACGGAAAATCCTTCAGAATCTATGATAACAGCGAATGGAACGGCGAAAGCGGTTCGGCTACTGCTGCAATCATACGGATAAAACATATCGACGATGACGATGTTGAGACAGACTACGATGACTATCCGCTTATCGTGCCAGGAGACGACTCAAAGTATCTTGAGTATCTCTCCACCGATGGTCATGTTGTCAACACTTCTGATCTGACAATAAACTCTGTTGCCGCTGCAGAGCAGTTTGTTGACGGATACTATGAGATCAAAGTAGTTTATACTGACGGGTCATATGCCGAAGGCAGCGAACCCTATTTCACCAACGTACAGGGCTTTCTGGCGAAGTATCGTTGCATGAAGAGGACAATGCCTTCTCTTCTGCTTGAATGGCCTATAACCGATGCTGTGAGGCGTAAGAACGATGATATATATAGTCTTGGTTTGTATCTTGATGCTGCTGAATATGCTGCTACATTAGAGC
>JAAYYM010000107.1 GCA_012515365.1 Clostridia bacterium | reverse complement strand
TCAATACACGTACTGCAAAGCGTTTATATTGACTGATGACAGATTTCTGATCAGACAGAAAATACCCTGTGATCATAAAAAAGAGGGGAACTGCCCCTCGTACCATACACTCTGCCACCATGATCCCTATATCAGTTTTCCCATTCCAGATGGTATAAGTGCCTGATAAGTGAATCACGATTACAAATAAACATGCGATAATCCGCATGAATTCAATGTTTACATTTCTTCTCTGCATTCCTGATCCTCCATCATCTTAAGCACAGAATCCTCAGTTGGTATACTTTTCATAAAATCAAAATGTGTCCTAATCTTTTTATCCGGCCAGTCCCACCATTTAAGCTGCAGCATCTGATTGATCACAGCCTCATCAAACCGATAACGTATGATCTTTGCCGGATTTCCACATACAACTGCATAAGGTGGTACATTCTTTGTCACAACAGAACCGGCACCGATAACAGCACCCGTTCCCACTTCTACACCACGCAATATAATCGCACCGGTACCAATCCACACATCATGACCAATGACACATGGCTGATTTCTGAATCTGTCGTAAGCAGGTGGTTCCGACTCAGGATGGAGACAGCTGTTTACATTATATAGAAAAGAATGTGTCGTAACGCAATTCATTTCATGATTAGCGCCACCAATCGAAACATTCCATGAAACAGAGCAGAAATTACCGATTGATGCATGTATCAGTGTCACATTTTTACCGGTATAGCTATGCGCACCAATCGTCGTGCCCATCACATAATTATAACGGTCAATCACCACATGCCGCATTAATATAGAATCTGTCACCTTTGAAAAATTGCCGACAGAAACCTGTTCTTGTAAAGTGGAATCCTTTACAATCGCTCCCTCATATATCACCGCATCTTCTGCAATATAGTGTTTATCCTGCATCTGCATTCTCCTAGTGTTCACCCTGTTCGCGAATGGTTACCTTTACATCCTTCATCACAGCCTCCATAAGCTCAACAGCTTCCTCTAACGTCTTGCCTTTTACAATAATCTGACCAATTCTGTCTGGTCCAATCCGGAATTTCTTTACATGATCTCCCGGCTGATAATCAAAGGATAAATCAAAAATTCTATCATCTTCTATCTTTGGAATCTCTATCTGTTCAATGATACCAGTTTTTTCAGCTAAAAACAGCTTACAGACATTTGGCACACAATGATCAAAATTAATTGATGAAAGTTCTTCACCCAGAGCGGTCTGAATAATCATTTTATAAAAATCAGTCTGATAATAGATCTCTACCATTTCGCATAAGCAAGTGGCACCTGCACGAGCACCTACTTCCAACATATAAACTTGATCTTCCTTTAGGATAAAATCAACATTCATCGCACAATTATCTAACTGCATAGCCTGTGCACTGAGCTTGACCTGACGGATACTTTCCTTGAACACATCCTCCGGCAGATCATAAGGTACATAATGTCCGACAGGAACTCCTGTATCTCCTACAAAAACATAGTCTCCATGTGGCATGACGAATTTCAGTTCTCCCTTCGCAATCAATGCCTGTGCACCAAACTCTACTCCTTCAATGAACTCCTCTATAATAAAGAAATCTTTCTTTGTAACAGATTTAATATTTTCAATTGCCTTACGTACCTGATCTACATCTTTTTCGTTCACGCGCATGATGCCACGACTGCCAGATGTATCTACTGCCTTAAAAATCACAGGGAATTCTAGCTGATCCATAAAATCCATTGCTTCATTCTCGGAATGCGCTATGAAATATTTAGCTGTCGATACTCCATGTTCCATAAAGCAGCGTTTCATATCTGATTTATTAGATGCCATTAAAGCTGCCTGATAAGAGATACCTGGCAGTCCCATTTCATCACACACTTTTCCAATCGCCGGAATGGCTACATCTGTTCCGGAGGTACAGATTCCATCAATCTGCTTTTCTTTTGCAAGTGCAAGCACAGCATCTATGTCTGTCGTATCTACATAGCATACCTCATCTGCAAACGCAAAACCGGGATAATTGCCTTTTATACTGACAGCAATTGTATATAAACCTAACTCTTTAGCCTTCTTAATCAGCGGAACCTGATAAATCCCTGCTCCTAATATCATCAGTTTTTTCATGTTTGTCATCATTATCCTCTCCATTTCGCGCCACCAGACCTTCTATACCATCTTCACTGGAAATCATCTCACGGATCATATAAGATGGAAATCCCACCATTTCCTGAACAATCTTACCAATATATTTTCCTAATATCCCAATGCTTAATAAAATCACACCCGAGAAAAACGTTGTAACTAAGATCTGTGCTGCAAAGCCCGGTACCTTAATCTGATGCATGCAATACATAATCAGATACCAGAACGCAATCAGGAAAGAAACACTTGCTGATAAAATACCGAGTGCACTCACTGCATTTAATGGCCATGTTGAAGAATTGATAATAATATTAAATGTCTCACTGATCAAACGCTTCACCGTATAACCACTTCTGCCATATGTGCGCTCACGATGTTCTATAATGACTGCATCTATATCCTTTGTAATAGAAAAAATCATAGGTCCGATCTGCGGTTTCTTCCCTGTGTACTGTGCAAGTGCCTTAGCCAGTGTATGCGTCATAATTCTAAAGCTGTTACTCGTAATTCCTTTTGGTTTTCCATGGATTTTTTCTGACAACAGGTTGGCAAACTTTGAGCCAAGAACACGAAACAGATTGTGTTCCTTGTGTGCATAATTTCCGATCACACAGTCGCACTGCTTCTCCATCATCGCATTGACTAGTTTAGGGATTTCTGATGGTGCATGTTGAAAATCATCATCCATCGTGATGATGTAATCACCCTTTGCCTCTCTAAGTCCACACAAAAGTGCATTCAGCTGTCCGGCATTATACTGCAGATTAATAATCTTTACTTCCTGATGCTTTTCCTGCACCTTTTTTAACTGAAACCATGTATTCTGCTTTGGACTGGCATCATTGATCAAAATAATTTCATAGGGCTTTTCAAAAGTAACCATCACTTGCTTAATCTGAGTGATGAGTTCCTCCATCCAATCTCCACTGTTATATACCGGTATCACTACCGAAAAAGCTTTATTACTCATGTCTGTCCCTCTCAACTATCATCTATAGAATGCTTTTACCGCCTCTATAACTTCATCTACTTCCTGTTTCATACCATAATAAAGTGGTAATCTCAATAACCGCTCACTCTCTTTTGTCGTGTAGCGGTCTTCGCCATGAAAGCTGCCAAATTTAATTCCTGCGGGTGCTGAATGAAGCGGTACATAATGAAAGACTGCGTTGATTCCCTGTTCTTTAAGACTCTTGGTAAGTGCCGTTCGTTCTTTAAGATCAGCAGCCTTTAAATAAAACATATGCGCATTGTGCACACAGCCATCCGGGATCACCGGCAGTTCAATGTGTCCCTGCTCCTTTAGCTCCTTTAATCCTTCATAATAAGTATTCCAACTCTTCATACGATCTCATAGATCGTTCTTTCATGTTCAAGCTGGCACCACAAATATGCTGCATTCAGTTCACTTGGCAAATAGGAAGATCCATAATTTACCCATGTATATTTATCGATTTCACCACGGAAAAACTGGCTTCTGTTCGTTCCTTTTTCACGTACGATCTCTGCCAATGAAATCTGGTCTTTATCGCGAATCAACAATGCTCCACCTTCGCCCATGCTGTAATTTTTCGTTTCGTGAAAACTAAAACAGCCAAACTCACCAAATGAGCCAAGTGCCTTTCCTTTATAGGAAGCTGATACTGCCTGAGCAGCATCCTCAATGACAAGCAGTTTATGTTTTTTCGCGATCTCCATGATCGTATCCATCTCGCAGCTAACACCTGCATAATGCACTGGTACAATTGCTTTCGTATGCTTCGTAACGGCATCCTCAATCAATGTTTCATCTATATTCATCGTATCCGGACGTATATCTACGAACACGACTTTGGCACCACGCAAAACAAATGCATTTGCTGTCGACACGAAGGTATAGGACGGCATGATAACTTCGTCTCCCGGTTTAATATCTGCAAGTAACGCTGCCATCTCCGTGGCATGTGTACACGAGGTTGTCAGCAGTGCTTTTGAAACTCCTGTCTGTTCCTCGATCCAGGCATTACATTTCTTTGTGAATTCTCCGTCGCCACTTATTTTATGATTTTTAATTGCTTTTTCAATGTACTGCTCTTCTAATCCAACATGTGGTGGTATATTAAAACTGATCATCTTCTCACCCTCTTATTCTCTTCTTTATTCATTGAGTATAATGCATCCTAAAAAATCATGCAACTTCTAATCACATTTCACTAAATCTTACCTGTTGCACATAAACATGAAAACAGGACAAACGGAATCACTAAAAATATATGTGTGTAAATCAGTATGCGAATCAGCAAGTTACGCTCTTTTTGCTCTCTTTGCGATGCCATATAGCTGCTTATTCTTGGAGCACAGGTCACAAATACAAATATAATAATCCCAATCCAAAGTGCATATACGATTTTCATCATCGTGTCATAGCCACCGCGCCCTTCAAAGAAACGCATGATCCATAAATAAATCGTTCCCTTTTCAAGCATAGCCGGATCTTTGACCTCTGTGACCTTTAGGATCGAAGGAGACATTCCACGATATGAGTCAAACATCGCGCCTCCGGTGCAGACTGCCACGATCATCCAGATTCCTTCTAACATCAGACTCAAAAATAAATTCAATTCCTTTAATGCATGTTCATTTAAAAACAGAATATAAATCCATGGAAGAATCATGATAATACGATAAAAGTTTTCATATGCAAACACAAGCCACAAAACATTTACTAAAGCAATCAGATAAATCGCATCTGTCTGAAACTTTCTTTCATCTCGTTCCTTTATAATATAGCACACAGTATAAAACAGAATAAAGCATAACACCATAATGCTGCCTGTTCCATAAGGTGTTTCAAAGGCTTGTTCCAGATATCCGCGAAACATCATTTTTTGAACAGAATTTCTAGAAAGTCCTTCTGAATAACCGGGCATTAATCGTAAAAACCCGCTAATTGCAAGAAATCCGATCAGGCAGCTCACGATCTGACCAATGACTTTAAAAAGATCCTTTTCTTTCAATAAAAGCAGGGCCACACACACAATAAAGAAATATGGTTTGATCATGATCGACAGATTAGCAAAAAGGAAAAAGTATTTCATATTTCCCTTCAGATAATGATAAACCGCTATTACACCAAGTGTAATCCACATAATATCTGTTTGGCCAGAATAGCTAATGCCCAAGTGCATAAACACCGATGAAGCACTTAATAAAATAACTAAAGAAGCTCTTTTTGAATCATTCCATAAGATCATGCAGATTCGATATACATATATGATAAATAGAATAAGTACAGCAACATTAAATAACTCTGCCCAAAGCATACATCCTACAGACTCTTTTATTGATACGCCAAAAAAATACTGTGCAATCCAGATGGGGATGTCCCAAATAACAATAGGAATTAAAGACATTGCAGTACCACCTATATCAGCATGTGCAACATTATGAAGATTTTTAGACGTATACTCAAAATAATGCCACAAATTTCCATTTGCGATACAATCAAGTGCATTTGTACTCCAAATGGTGATAGATATTTTGTCAACATATGTATAAATCAACATCATCACTATCATAATGGTTATCGTAAAAAACCATTCTAATTTATATTCACCTATATACTTATTTATTTCGCTAGAAATCTTCTTCATTGTTTTCATACATTCTTTCCCCTCCACTCACCATATCTATTTTCATTTCAACACCCAGAATTCAGCCGGCCACACATGGTTTCCAGCTGCCAGCGGAATGGTCTTAAGTAATCGGTATTTCTTCTCCAGCAGTTCCTTTGAAAAAACAAAGTCAAGTTCATTGACACGCGTAATCAGCGTATATTCTCCCGTCGCTGCCTTATTCTGCATCTCTTCATGCAATTTCGCATGTACAGAAAAAATATCTTCTATAGATGGGTAACGCTTCTTAGCTGTTTCACTCTGTTCGTAAAATTCACGCCTATATGGTCTGGTTACAGTCACGTGACCGGTGTCATATACAAATGCATCATTTTCATATCCGATATACGCCATCAATGGGGAATAAACAATATCTCCTGCGTATTCTTCTACAATGTCATATGCCTCTTCCCAGTTTCCCTTTACCTCCTGATCAACCGGAATTACGTCCATCTTAGAATAAATAAAGAATAAGGCCACAAAAGCAACTCCAAACATGACAAATGGCTTAATCACTACTACATATCCCTTTTCATCACTAAACAATGCAAACAGTCTGGTCGTGCAAAGTGCTGCCAGTATTACTACAAAAGGACATAACAGCTGTAAAAAATAACTTCCGTATGCGCCCATATTAAGCCCAAAGTACCCAACAGCTGCTCCCATAAACCAAAGTCCTGACCACAGCAGAATTTCATATGGGTCTGAATCGATACGTATAAGAGGTTCACCTAAATGCTTCAAGTCCCATTGCAATGGTGTTTTTTTCTTTTTCAATATCACGTATAACACATAAAGACCGATCATCAGAAACTGAGTGAAAAATAAGATAATAATGAAACGATATTGTGCGATTGAATACAATACATTTTGAACTGTCAGATAAGCATCTGTCGGGGAATTAAAAAAATACAAAGAATAAGCCCAGTAATTAGGCATAAAGATGCTGACAGCAATCATTGAAAGCGCTGCCATTAAAATTCCACTGATTGAGAAAATGAGTGCTTTTTTCTTTGATTGAAAAATAAAATAAAAGAATAGGGGTCCTGCTACCATAATGAAATACTGTTTTGTATAAAACAGGATTGCAACCAAAAAAGCAGCCAGTATTTCTTTTCCACGTCGGATATCAAGCATCATCAGATAGAGTAGAAGAATCATGATAAACAGCGCAAAATCATCCGGCATTGCACCCGCAAAACCACCACGCCAATGGCAGTTGATAATCAAAGGAAAGGCTAATAACGTATAGCATAAATTATGAGTTTTTTTATGTACGATGAGAGAAATCAGCAGCGCTGAAAAAACAATACACAAAAAACTGATAATGCGGCTCAGTACGACTACATTAACCGGTATCAGCTTTGCAACTGCTGCAACAAAATAACAATAGCCAAACGGATACAGATATATAGGTCCTGGCACCTGTTCATGAACTGCCGACAATGCATAAGGATTTTTTCCCGCAAGAATATAGCGGATCATTTCAATGTTGACCGCTTCTTTATACTCGCTTGGATAAGGCATCCCTTGTATGAGATCACGCAATATAGAATACAGAAACCAGAATGAAAATAAAACGATTCCTATATTAACTACCCACTGTATGATCTGTCCTGTTTTTGGGGGAATTTTTATTTGTTTCACCTGTTACACTCCCTGTTTATTCTTCTTTAGCAAAGCTCTTATTTCAACCATATAGAGCATGATTATGATACCACTTAATAACAATGCAATCATGATCATGGCAAATAAGTTTTGATTTCCTGACAATCTATAGTATAGCAGATATCCCAGCATAATCATTAATGTAATTCCCATTCTGGCATGCAGATGAATCAATTTAAATTTTGCTAACACGAAAAGGCACGCTGCGATCGACAACAGATATCCGCAAAGTGTTGCAATTGCTGCTCCCTCGATTCCGATCAACTTCACCAGTACAATGTCCAAAATAATATTTGTAACTGCCCCCATTGCCAGGCAGATAGTGCTGTAATAGTTTTTCTTTACAATCATCAACTGACTGGATGCAATCTGATAAAGCATGAGCAGCAATGGTGCCATAAATAAATACGGGACTACATAAATGCCCTGCCAGTATTCTTCGGCAAAGAGCATACGATAAGGCCATGCAAAGCAGGAAATAAATAAGATTCCAAAAATAAATGCAATTCCTTCTAATAATTCAAATACACGTGTGATCATCTCCACCTGGTCCTGATCCTTCATTGTTGAAAAAGCAAAATACTGCCAGCCTCCTGAAAAAGCAAGATACAACAGCTGGCTAAGCTGTGCAATTTTTGCACCTACTCCATAAATACCAGTCTGGGCATTTCCCAAAAGCTGTGAGATTATAATTCGATCAAGGGTATTAAAAATCCAATAAATAAGTACAACCGGGACCACCGGAAGTGCTATTTTAAGCAAATCCTTCACGATTTTTAAATCAAAATACTTTTTCTGAAACCAAGAATGGTTAAAGAAAAAATAGATCAGTACCGACACACATACAGAAATCAGATTTCCTATGATCATACCGGTGGTATAGTATCCCTTACACAGTAATGCATATGCAAATGTATAAGAAACAACCGGAATAATCGCATTAATAATCAATACAAGTATCTTTTTATTTTGCATTCTGGTCGGTGCTGCAATCAGCGCATTAACAGCAACAAAGAAAATATTTACTGAAACCAGACGGATCACATGATCATACTCTGCCCCTCCCAGAAATCGGACTGCAATAGGCTTTGCACACAGAAAAACAACCGCCCACACAAGTGCAGCACTTACTAACACAAATGTAATAGCGCTTGTACATACTTTCTTTTTATAGGCTTCATCTTCATCGTCAAAGAACAGACGAAACATGGCATCATACATACCAAAAATAGCACAAGTGGAAAGCAACGACATAAGCGATGTTGCCACATCATAAATTCCCACATAATCAGAATTAGGCATCAGGTATGTGATAACCGGAAGCATGATATATGGAATCGCACCGGCGATTGCATAACTCAAACCATATACCAGCATATTTTCCACTAAAAGCTTTAATCTTTTCAAGGTAGGTCTGCCTCTCGTGTTTTTCTAGATAATAATTCCGGAAGAAAGAAAATTCCATTATAGATCACGACATCAATATACAATAAAAAATATAAATACTTTAATAATTTACTTTGTTCCTTCGTTCTTTGCATATGAAACCTGACACATCTTCTAGTAAACCAGTCATGCTTGAGAGATGCCGGATACAGCACCTGTGAAAAAATATGATAACGGTCTTTGAGCCATAATGGATTTGGTTTCGCATGTGGATCGGAAACACCGCCTTTTGCATGAATAAAAGTGACTTTATCAATACAGTCTATTTGTATTCCATTTAGTATCAGATTACAAAAGAATGGCGCATCTTCTACCATTTTAAATGTTTCCGGATAAGTCCCATAACGTTCAAACAATTCTTTTTTACAGAAAGAACCTGCAGAACTAATCTGTGGAGTAATACGCATCATCATTTTTTCATACTTCTTTTGGTCAGTCTGCAACATGTGAAAGACTTTTTTGGATGGTCGTATGACACCGTCCGTCTCATCCAAACGCCTGGTAATCACCACAAGAGCCTGTGGATGATTCAAGAAATATTCTACCACTCTGCTGATCGTATGATCATCTGCATAATGATCGTCAACAGGAGCTCCGCATATGATGTCTCCACTCGCTAATTGAATTGTTTTATTGATATTCTTAACAATTCCCAAATTCACTTCATTGCGATTAACGATGATATGCTTAAAATGAGATTCATACTTTTTCGCAATCTCTTCCAATTGGGCTTTCGTTGTGTTCTTAGAAGCATCATCACTGATTAACAACTCAATATTAGGGTAATCCTGACGAGTCAGACGTTTAATCGCCTGATCCAGTTTATTCACATTATTATAACAGAGAATACGTAATGTAACCAACGGTTTTCCATCCATATTTAATTTCATCCTCTCTAGCCACTCCCGTGTACGCTAGTTTCTAAGAATCGTGACTGCTGCAATTAAAGAAGCTACAGCATACAATACGTTACAGGACATTAGCAGCCACCTGTAATAAGATTCCTTCTGTATCCTGATTTTTCCGACAAAGCATATAAAAAGCATGGGAAGTAATGCATGAAAATATCTTCCTTGAACACCATGTATATAAATACCGTCAAGTGGTTCAGCCAGAAGCATAATAAGCTCCACACCCGCCAGTATCATTCCGGCAATCATAAGAACCCACAGCTTCTGTCTCCATGTTACAGCCTGCTTTTGTGGCTGATCACAAAACAGCGCCAGAAAAAGAGCAATTGCAATTAGTACCAGTAAAAGCTTTGGAAGCGGCACACTAACCCATGACAGCTTTGCACCAATGATCTCAAAAAGCCAGTCATCCACATATCGCAGAACAGTAAGAAACATAATCTTTAATGTAGTGAAAGGCTGTGTGATACAGTCCGATATCGTATATCGCCCTGCCTTTTCTAAACGTTCAAAATGATCTACAGATAAGACATTGGACGTCGTAAACAGATACTTGTTTGACAGCAGAGCGAGTACATATGCTGTGAGTTCTAATAACCAGGTTCTAAAGATCCAGAAATTTTCTTTCTTAAGAACTCCCTTTGCAGACCGAAACCCGATTAGAAGGATTCCCGACAGGATCATGTAAAGTCCACCCTTGGTAAAGGCAAGTGAAACCGTAAAAATCGTTAACAAAACCATGTCTTTTTTTGTTTTCTCTCCTTTGTCATATAAAAAGAAAAGCGCATATCCGATGAATGCAAATGCGATTGCATTATTAATGGGATCATAAGACAGTGAAGTTGCAAACAGATTCGCAATCGGAAGGGTCGCCGTTAGCAATAAAAAACCTTTTCCAAACGGTATTTTCCTGATTCCAAGAAAGGTAAGCAATGTAAAAGTAGCAAAATTCATAAGCTTAGCTAATATCAAAAGTGGTAAAATCCCTAGCCCCAAAAGCTTTGCTATTACCATTCCTGTCACTACAGGTAAATAGATCATAATATTTCCACTTGTCCCTCTCACCTGCTGGGAACTTTCAAACAACTCCTGCTTTCCAACATAAAAATCCGGATAATTGTGATACAGTTCCGATAAATACTGATAAGATCCGTTGATCTTCTTATTGTCAAAAAAGACTTGATCGCAGTCGCGAAACAGCATATTATGATCTTCCGATTCTCCAGGCATCAAAAGTATTTTTTGAGAATAATAATATGGAATCATAAAATGGGCATTCTCATCTGCCACTGTAATGGGCGGAAAAAAGATCGAATAAATCAAGCCAAGACATATTGTCGTAATCAAAAACAAATACTCCAGCTTACTTTTGACCACAATTGAAAAATGGTAATAAAGTTCAACAAAAACAATCAATACAACTAATGTAAATGCAAGCAGTCTGCATTTTCCCACTGCAAATCCGCTGTTTTGAAATGTTGAATAGCTAAAAAAGAGAACAAAAATAGAAGCAATGATTCCGATCAAAGCAATCAATAAATACATTTTATATGTTTTTAACTGTGAAATCAGCCCTGACATTTATGCTTCTACAGCCTCCTCAATCACAAGAATCATATCATCAATCATTTTGTCTGTCATTCCCGGATATACACCTACCCAGAATGTATCACGCATAATGCGGTCTGTCGTTTCCAGATTTCCAATGACACGGTAGCCGGTTCCTAAACTCCGTAATTCATCAAAGCATGGCTGTTTGATCAGATTTCCTGAGAAAAGCATTCTGGTCTGGATTCCATGACTTTCTATATAAGAAACAACTTTATTTTTATCGACACCTTCTTTGCATGTAATCAAAAAGCCAAACCAGCTTGGATTTGAATGAAGCGCCGGTTCCGGCAATATGATCTTATCTTCTAAATGCTTCAGTCCCTGATACATTCGTTCAAAATTATGACGTCTTCTCTTTGTGAATGAATCAAGCTTTTTAAGCTGCGCGCACCCTACTGCTGCCTGCATATCCGTTACCTTTAGATTGTAACCAAAATG
>JAAYYM010000106.1 GCA_012515365.1 Clostridia bacterium | reverse complement strand
TGTATATGCAAAATCACAAGTTTTTTGCCTTTAATTCAGAGTTTTTTAATACTTTTTACAACATAACATCTTGGATCAGTTCCGCAAGTTTCTTTGCTTTCTCCTCGATTACCTTCTGATCTTTTCCTTCAATCATAACACGGACTAAAGGTTCTGTTCCTGATGGACGAATCAGTACTCTGCCTTTGCCTGCAAATTCTTTTTCAAGCTGTTCAATAGCACTTGCAATTTCAGGATATTCCATAAATGACTCTTTTTTATGATTTGGTACTTTTGCATTAACCAATGCCTGTGGAAGTACTTCCATGATCTTTTTAAGCTCTGATAATGGCTTTCCTGTCTCTACCAGCACTTGTAATATATGCAACGCACTTAACAGACCATCTCCTGTTGTATTTTCTCCTAAGAAAATAATATGTCCGGACTGTTCTCCGCCGAGATTGGCATCTATTTCACGCATTCTTTCCAATACATAGCGGTCCCCGACCTTTGTCTGATCAATTTTCAATCCATTTTCTTCTCCCATAAGGAAGAATCCGAGATTACTCATTACTGTTGCGACAATGGTGTCATTTTTGAGCGTATGATTTTGTTTCATGTGCAGACCAATAATCGCCATCAATTCGTCTCCGTCTACACAAGCTCCGTTTTCATCTACTGCTAATAGTCGATCTGCGTCACCATCAAATGCAAGACCCAGCATCGCTTTCTCATATACAACTCTTGCCATCAGCTCTTCCATATGTGTAGAGCCACAGTTTGCATTAATATTTGTTCCGTCTGGATTATTATGAATGGCAATCACTTCTGCGCCCATTTCCGTTAATGCTTCTTTTGATGTGTAGAAGGAAGCTCCCTCTGCACAGTCGATCACGATTTTCATTCCACTTAAATCCACAGGAACTGCATTACATGCATGATTGATATATTCCTCTCTGGCATCCGTGCGATATTTAATTTTACCTACACCTGATCCAGTCGGAAATGGGATTCCTTCAAGTCCACTATTGATATAGCCTTCAATTTCATCCTCAATCTCATCTGATAATTTATATCCTTCACCATTAAAAAACTTGATTCCATTAAATTCAACCGGATTATGAGATGCTGAAATCACAACACCAGCATCAACCTTGTATTTCCTTGTCAGATACGCAACTGCCGGAGTCGGCACAATCCCTACATAAACTGCATTTGCACCCACAGAACAAATTCCTGCCATAATTGCGTTCGCAAGCATATCTCCAGAAATTCTGGTATCACAGCCCACAATAATAGTCGGTTTATGAGAATTATGCTTTGTTAAGGCATAGGCACCTGCCTGACCTAACTGCATTGCCAGTAACGGGGTCAATTCTGCATTTGCTACACCTCTGACTCCATCTGTTCCAAATAATCTACTCATTACTCTCTTCTCCTGTCGCATTTTCTGTTGTATGACCTGATGCAGGTAATTCATCACCTGTCAGTTTCAAAATAAAAGCTGCTGTCTTTGTCTCGGCCGGCGTCACACCTGTCGGCAGTACTAATTCTACTTGACCATGATACAGACCGGCTAGTGTTTCTGCCGTATTCTCCGCTTGATCAGCTTTCTGCAATAGTACCTTTGACACATCGATGGTTCCTGTAGCCGTTAATCCGTCAAATGCATCAAATGCTGCTCCGATACCACGTACTTTATAAGGCATTGCATCTGCTGTATCTGTCAAAACTGCTTCATATCCTTCTGGAATATTAGTAAATGTGATACCCGCTAAAGGAATTGCAACATCTTTAATCTGTAAAGCTGCAACATATGCCTTTACTTTCACTTTACCGTCGAATTCTCGATCTGCGAATATAATTCCTTCCGGAAGATAATTGCTGATATTTACAACGGTATCAACATCCGAGGACGCGCCTTCTACTGAAAGTGCCTGCTGCGGAATCGTTAACTGTTCCAATGAATTAAACTGAGTGCCTTCGCCTGCTATCGTTATAGTTGAAGGAGTGCTGTCTACTTCACCCGTAGCTCCATATCCAATTGCAGGATTTCCACCTACAGCAAAGGAGAGTCCCACGTTTTTCGTCTGAAGCATCTCGACATCAACATGTATTTTTTCTACACTGCAAGTTACCAGTTTGCTGTCAATTTCTACATCATTTGCATCTAGCAGCTGAACACTTGAGCTGGTAGAAATATCCTTGCTAAGTCCCGAGGTATCAACTGTTGCAATGACTCTTACGATTTTAGATACGACAGATACCGGACCCGAAACAGATGCAATATTAATATTAGAACTTACATTACCAATGCAGTGTCCTTCTTCTGGCGTTCCAATGGTTTCTACTTCAATTGAAAATTGTTTCTTTGCTAAGTCCTCAATGGCCACCTTCAGATTTTTAGTCTTTGGTGTAATTGTCTCAATCTTATCTGCATATTTATTTGATTTCACATCAATTGCAACTGTATCCATAAAAGTCATATCCATGATATCTGCTGTTGCCTTGATATTATCCCTGCTTAGTGAATCAATGACACTTCTCTTTGCAGTAACTACAACACTGATGGTGTCACTATTGTTTAAAATTTCATATACCTTTCCTTCACTGGTAATGGCATTTCCATTTACAACCTCTACATTGATAGGTGAATAAGTTCTGGAAATGACAGGGTCATCCATATTGACAACCACAAACCAAAGCAAAATCGAGGCTACTACGGCAAGGATTTTCAATCCAAGGTTATTCGTTAGTTTTCTTTTCATCCTTAGACCGTCCTTTCCATAAAACAAATTTCTTTTCTTCTACTACTTTATGCTGAATCATCTGCATTTTCTGACGCAGGAATTCTGAGTCAATATTTCGATACAGTTCTCCCGCATAGGCCACAGATACTCTTCCTGTCTCCTCAGATACGATAATCGTCAATGAATCCGTCAGCTCAGAAATGCCGACTCCTGCTCTATGTCTTGTTCCAAGATCCTTACTCAACTGCATATTATCTGATAATGGAAGATAACAGGTTGCTGAGACAATTCTGTTTTCGCGCACAATAACAGCACCATCATGCAGAGGGGTATTGTGTTCAAAAACATTAATAATCAGCTGGCTTGAAACAATCGAATCAAGCATGATACCCGTTCTCTCATATTCTACAAGAGAATCCATCTGCTCTACTACAATCAAGGCGCCAGTCTTTACTTTCCCCATTTCAAAGCTTGCTTTCACAATTTCATTAATGGTTCTGTCATTAAAAAGCTCACCGGCCACTCTTGTATTATCAAATGCAAATAAAGAAGAAAAAATATTCTTCTTTCCAAGTAGTTCAAGTGCTCTTCGCAACTCCGGCTGAAATACAATAACTGCAGCCATGATCGCTACACTGAACACCTTTGATACAATCCATAGAATCGTAGTCATGTTAAATAAAGCCGCAATTAAAATGAACACTAAAATAACCAGTATCCCTTTCAGCAGGGACCAGGCTTTCGTGTTCTTGATCCAGATCAATATATGATATACCAAAAATGATATAATAATGATTTCCACAATATCAGTCCACATGATCTTAGGCAATGCCAGCCATGCAAGATATTTACTTGTGAAAACCTCCATTGTCTCAAAAAAGTGTTCCATTTTGCCACATCCTAAATATCAAATTTATTCTCTGCCATCTCTGACAGATCTTTCTGAGTTTCTTTGTGGATTGATTCTTCTGACTTTTACAGAAGGCGTAGACACTGAAATCTTCGGTATTGCCTTGACATAATAATAGTATTCATCATCCTCGAACTGTACATACTCTGTCCTTGAATAGTCTACATTAAATACGATGAACTGCAAAACGATCACTAATAAAACAGATACTATCGTTCCGAGTATCGTAGCTCCCAAATTCGCTTTGATATCCAAAGACAAATCGCCAATAAAAATTACCAAAATATTCGTAACAGCTCCAACACCCAGAGCAATCTTCCATGAATAATTTATTGACATCCGCTTAATTGCATAAATAATGACAATTGTGATGGCAAAAGCAGCAGACATCATAAGCATTTCTTTATTATCCATCAGGCTGTCAACAATATACTTAAAATTCGTAGTTGCACTGTCTGATTCCATATTTCCCAGCTGTGTTGCATTTGTCTTAATGTACTTAAGAATATAGTAGACAATAGTTCCACATGCAACCGAAACTGTTGACATCGGATTTCCGACAAACCCCATCGATAAAGGCATAACATAAGGAATCTTACATGCAAAGCAGATCGGTGTCAGTAAAACTGCAATTGAATCTTTTGGTGTAAATCTAAAGTATAGAACAAACATTAGTACAAATACGGCACCGACTACAATCGCGCATTCAAGCGATAATGAATACATATGTAATAAAATAAATACTGCTGAGATCACAATGATCATATTACATGGTAATAGTGAACACAACAAAGCTGCAATTATAACAATTGCAGGGTTTTTCAGCTTATACATATATCCGACGTTGGCATTGATGATAATAAAGCTAAATAAAGCCAATATAAATTTTCCAACCGGCTGAATATAGATTTCATATCTTGCATATAGTTTGATCAATTGTTCCTTTAGTTCTAATAACTGAGTCATCGTTTCCGATTCCTTTCAAATTTCAATTTATCGTCTATTTTCTCTTTCATAAATCGCCTGTAATTCACGCAATTGCGAGAAATACCGATGCAGGC